>CAXSIB010000214.1:0-6019 GCA_964237095.1 uncultured Actinomycetales bacterium | reverse complement strand
GGTCACGGTGGCGGCCACCCACCTGTCGTTCGTGCCCGGGGTCAACGTCGCCCAGCTGCGGCGGCTCGGGGTCGCGCTGGCGGGCCGGCCGGGTCCACGGTTCGTGCTGGGGGACCTGAACTTGCTGTCCTCGGCGACCCGCCTCCTGCGCGGGTACACCTCCCTCGCGCGGGTGCCGACCTACCCGTCGACCCGTCCGCGGATCCAGTTCGACCACGTCCTCGCCGCCGGCGTCGACCCGCGCGCCGTCACCGAGGTCCGGGTCGTCCGGCTCCCGGTCTCCGACCACGCCGCGCTCCGCGTCACCCTCGACCGGCCCTGAGCCCGACCTCCGGGTCGTCCCCGGACCGGCCCTGAGCCCCCGGCTACGCGGCACCCTCCGCCGGCCCTCAGCCGGCCTCCCCCGCCCGTGCGGCCCCGTCGGCACCAGCGGATCCGGTCCCGCCGGCTCCGGTCCCGCCGGGGTCGGGTGACGGAACCTCGGGCCGGGTCACGAGGGCGGTGAGCCCCGCCGCGTCGAGGAGGTCGGCCGGGCGGACGGTGCGCCCGTCGGGCACGTAGTGGAACCCCGCACGGATCCGGTCGAGCGGGACCCCCTGCAGCCGGTGCCATGCGAGCCGGTAGGCGGCCAGCTGGACGGCGACCGCGGCCAGCTCGGCGGCGCCGCCGGGGGCACGCCCCGTCTTCCAGTCGACGATGTCCACGATCCCCGAGCGGTCGTCGGTGAACTCCGCGTCGATCCGGCCGCGCAGCACGACCGGGCCGAGAGGCATCAGGAACGGGAACTCCTGGTGGGCCGGGGTCCGCCCGCCCCACTCCGAGGCGGCGAACGCCTCCTGCAGCTGCTGGAGGGCGTCCTCGTCGAACACCTCGACGTCGGTGTCCGAGGCCCCGGGGAGGTCGTCGAGGTCGATGAGCTCCTCCTGGGTCCACCGCTGCTCGAGCCACTCGTGGAAGGCGGTGCCCAGGTCCGCCGCCGGTCTCGGCGGCTGGGGCATGGGCCGGCGGAGCAGGCCCGCGAGCGCCGCGGGGTCGCGCGCGAGCACGACCATCTCACTGACCGACAGGTCCGCCGGCAGCTCGACGACGAGCTCGCCGGCGCCCCGCGCCGGGAGCGCCGGGGCGGCACAGATCGCCGCGGTGTCCGCGGTCCACCGGTCGAGCTCCGCGTCGCCCGAGGACCGCGCCCCGTCCGGGGACTGCGCCCCGTCCGGGGACTGCGCCCCCTCTGGGAACCCCGCCCGGCCCGAGGACGCCGCCCCGTCCGGGGACCGCGCTCCGCCCGATGAGCACATCGGACCCGCGTCGGCCGGGTCACGCGAGGACTCCGCTCCGCCCGTGCGGGACAGCTCACCCGGCGGGGGCACACCAGACGCGAGCCCGGGGCTCCCGAGCCGACCCATCGCCGCTCGGACGAGGCCGGCGCCCGCCTCGACGTCGGGACGCCGTGCACGGCCGACCGGGTCGGTCGGCCACAGCATCGGGGCGACGACGAAGTCGGGGTCACCGGTCGTCGTCGGGTCGTCGCCGTCGGGCTCCCAGACCCCGATCCGCACGTCGGCACCGCCGCCGCTCCGCTTCCCGCCGCCGCCCGCACCGCCGGTGTCGGCCGCCGGGGCGGCGGGGTCCCCCGGGAGTGGCGACCCCGCCGCAGCCGGTGCCGCCAGGGCTCGGATCTCGGTGAGGAACACCGACTGCTTCCGCGGCTTCTTCAGGTCGGGGACCCAGCCGTGCCCGGAGCACCACAGCCGGGACCGCGCCCGGGTCACGGCCACGTACGCCAGGCGGCGCTCCTCCGCGAGGTGCAGGTCGGCGACCTGGCGTTTGAAGTCGTCGAGGGACTCCTTCGCCTCGACCCACGGGGCGCCTGCCAGGGCCGCCAGCTCCGGCTGGCCGGCGGCGTCCCGCCGCATCGGCCCGGGGATCTCCCCGACGTCGGTCAGCCAGCCGGTGGCCGACCGGACGCCGGTCGGGAACACCGCGTCGGACATGCCCGGGACGAACACCGCGTCCCACTCCAGGCCCTTCGCCGCGTGGACCGTCAGCAGGTCGACGACGCCGCGGCCGCCGGCCCCGTCGCCGAGGTCGAGCGCCGACTCGTCGCGGTCGAGACCGCGTTCGGTGTCCTCCGCGAGGGAGAGGAACGCGAGGAAGCCGACGAGGGACACCGCGGCCCGGGCGGCGTCGGCCAGCCGGCGCGCGCCCCCGGCGGCACCGGCGCCGGTCCGGTCGAGACGACCCCGGGACCCGGTCGACGGGGTGAACGCCGCCGACCCGGCGGCCGCGGCGAAGGCGTCGGCCTCGGCCACGAAGCTGTCGAGGTCGGCCTGTGTGCCGGCGGTGCCGAGGGGGGCCGCGGCGAGCTCGACGTCGATGCCGATGGTCCGGACCACGTCGACGACGAGGTCGGCGAGGGGCTGGTCGAGGCGGGCGCGCAGCTCCCGCAGCTCGGCCCCGAGTCGGCGCAGCCGTTCCAGCCCGACCGTCGACAGGCCGGCCGGGGCGCCCCGCACGGGGCCGCCCGCCGCCGCGGCCCGCAGGTCCACCAGCCGGTCCAGAGCGTCCACGATCCCCGGGACGTCCGGGTCGGCGAGCGGGCCGGCCACCGGGTCACCGGTCCCCTCACCAGCACCGGCAGCACCGGCAGCACCGACGGCACCGACGGCACCTGCTGCCGCCTCGCCGTTCCGGGTGCCGCTTCCGGCGCCGGAATCGACGGCATCCGGGTCGGCGGTGCCCGAGGGTCGGGCGGGCGACGCCGGCTCCCCCGTGCGTCCACCGGGAGTGAGGAGGTCGCGGGCCGACCGCTGCAGGGCCCGCAGGTCGCCGGGCCCGATCCGCCAGCGGGATCCGGTGAGCAGGCGCATCAGCCCGGTGCCGCTGTCGGCGTCGGCGAGGACCTGTAGGACGCTGACCACGTCGACCACCGCCGGGACCCCGAGGAGGCCGTTGAGCCCGACCACCGCGACCGGCACCCCGGTCGCCCGCATCGCCGACAGCAGCACCGGGATCTGGCGCCGGGTGCGGACGAGGACCGCGACCGTCCCGCCGGTGTCGAGGGCCGCGCCGGCCGCCGCCGCCACCGCCCGGGCCTCCCGAGGCTCGGTGGCGAAGCGGGAACACACCACGGGCGCCGCGGCCGCCGTCCCGGCGGACGGGTCGGCGGACGGGTGGGTGGAGGCGTCATCGAAGGGGTGGGCGGAGCGGTCGGCGGACCGGAGCTCGGGCACCCACAGGCGCCGTCTCCCGGCGACGGACCCGGCCGACGTCAGGGGCGCCGCGAGGGCGTTGGCGACGGTGAGGACCGGCGGTGGGTTGCGGTAGCTGGTCGACAGGTGCAGCTCGAGGCAGTCCGCGTCCCCGAAGCGCGCGCGGAACTCCCCCATCGTGTCCGAGCCGGCGCCGCGCCACGCGAAGATCGCCTGGTTCGGGTCACCGACCGCGGTGACCGCCGATCCCTCGAACAGCCCGGCCAGCAGGTCGAGCTGGACCGGGTTCGTGTCCTGGAACTCGTCCAGCAGCACCACGCCGGCCGACGCGCGCTCGGCATCGCGCACGGCGGGGTCGCGGGCGAGCTCGGCGGCGAGGGCGGCCACCGACGCGAAGTCCATCAGCCCGCGCGCCTCCAGCACCGCCCGGTACCGCGTGACGAGCTCGGCCAGGACCGCCCGCGGTCGTTCCCGCGCGATGAGCTTCTTCACCTCGCCGTGCAGCTCCCCGGTCCGCGTGCTCGGCTCGACCGACAGCAGGCCGGCGAGCTGTCGGTCACTGAACGCGATCAGCTCGGCGGGGGTGCGGCGGTGGACGGTGAGCCGCTCGTGCAGCTGGCAGACCGCGGCCACGAGGGTCGCCCGTCCCGGCCACCCCGACACCTCGGGCACGACCTGGCCGTCGAAGCGGTCGACCACCGCCGCGGCGAGCGCGTAGGACGCTGCCGGCCGGAGCACCTCGACCCGCGGCTCGCGCCCGAGCCGCATGGCGTGCTCGGTGACGATCCGCGCCGCGAACGCGTCGTAGGTGCTGACGGTGGGCTCGCCGTCGGGGCCGCCGAGGCCCCCCTCGCGCAGCTTGCGGCGGATGCGGTCGGCCAGCTCGGACGCCGCCTTCCGGGTGAAGGTCAGGCCGAGGACCCGATCGGGCCCGACGGCGCCGTCGGCGACGAGCGCGACGACCCGGTTGGCCATCGTCTCGGTCTTCCCCGAGCCGGCGCCGGCGACGACGACCGCGGGGCGCAGCGGGGCACCGACGACGGCGGCCTGCTCGCGGGAGAGCGAGAGCACGGCGCTCACCCGGCCACCTGCTCCCCCTCGGGTTTCGCCGGGCAGCAGTACCGGACGTCGCACGACCGGCACCAAGCACCGGGCCGGGCCTCGAAGACGCCGCCGCGCAGCACCCGTCCGGCGTCGTCGAGAGCTCCCGCCAGCCACTCCGGCGGCGCCGCCGGGTCGACCGCGGCCTGAGCCGGGGTCGACAGCGGGTCGGCGGCGACCTGGACGAGCACGGCGCGGTCGACCGCCGTGCCCGCGGGGAAGCCGGCGGCCCCGGCGGCCACGGCCAGCTGGTAGACGCCGAGCTGGAGGTGCTCCTCGACCTCGCGGGCGGTCACCTTCTTCCCGGTCTTGAAGTCGACGACACTCACCCGGCCCCCGTCGCTGACCTCGAGGCGGTCGATGGTCCCGGCGACCCGCACCGGCCCCGCGGCCGTCGGCAGGTCGGCCTCGAACCGCACCTCGGCCCGGACGTCGCCGTCGGCGTGGGCGGTCAGCCACGACTGCAGCCGCTCGACCATCGCCTCGAAGCGCTGGCGTTCGCGGCGCTGCGGCCAGCCGTCACCGGCGAGCAGCGTCGCCGAGCGGTCCCGGAAGCGGTCGAGGAGGTCCTCGACCGCGGTACGGCCCGTGGCCACCTCCTCGGCGAGGGCGTGGACGAGCGTGCCGACCGTCTGCTTCGGGCCGGCCGCGCCACGCGCCCCGGTGCTGGTGAGGAACCACCGCAGCGGGCAGGTCGCGAGGTTCTCCAGCGCGCTCGGGGTGAGCCGGGGCACGGGTCCCGCGGCCGCCCCACCCGGGCGGGTCGGGTCGGGATCGCCCGCGGTTCCCCCCGATGCGGTCGGGAGGACGGCATCGCGGGCCGCCCCGCCCGGTGTCGCGGTGGGTCCCGCCTCGCCGGACAGGGCCGGAAGACCCCACCAGCTGTCCGGGTCGGCACCCGCGACCCCGGCGCCCGCGAGCCGGGCCAGCAGGCCGGCCGCCGCCTCCCGGCGGTGGCCGGCCGGGTCGCAGACCTCCCGGCGCAGCCGGGCGACGAGCGTCCGGACGTCGAGGAACGGCAGCTCGCCGACGTCGCCGCCCGGGTCCCCGGAAGGGGGGTCGACGGGATCGGGGTCGAGCCCGGCCCCGACCGACCGGGCGGTCACCGGGGCCACGGCGGTCCACCCCGGGTCGCTGCGGGCGGCCGCGGCGGGATCGCCGCGGCCCTCCCCGTCCAGGTCGTCGAGGAAGCGCGACGGCTGGTGGCCGGTGTCCTCGACGGCGGTGACCAGCAGAGCCGCACCCGCGCGGGTGAGCGCGACGTAGAGCAGCCGGCGTTCCTCGGCGAGGGACTGGGCGCGGTCGGCCGCCGCGGCCGCGGCCGGGGCGAGGTCGGCGGCCACCGGGTCGTCCACCGCCCGCACCAGCTCGCGCACGCCGAGCAGCGAACCGCGGCGGCGCAGGTCCGGCCAGGTCTGCTCCTGGACCCCGGCGACCGCGACGAGGGGCCACTCGAGGCCCTTGCTCGCGTGCACGGTCAGCACGGAGACGGCCGCGGTCACGGTGCCCCCCGACCGGGCCGGGGGCACCGACCGCTCGGTGACCTCCTCGACGACCGCGTCGAGGGCGAGCCCGGGCAGCTCCGAGCGGAGGTCGTCGAACTGCCCGAACAGCGCGACGACGCTGTCGAGGTCCCGGTCGGCCAGCGCCCCCCGCGGGCCGCCGACCAGGGCCGCGTGCCGCCACGGGCCGGCCAGGCCGAGGCCCTC
>CAXSIB010000213.1:0-6027 GCA_964237095.1 uncultured Actinomycetales bacterium | reverse complement strand
CACTCGAAGTGCCCGAACTGCACCGTCGAGGAGCGGTCGACGTGGAGCCCGGCGGCGCCGCGGCCGCGGTCGTCGTCGCCGGCGAGACCGTCGTCGACCTGTGGGCCGGGGACGCCGGCGCCGAGCCGGCCGGGCGGCCCTGGACGGAGACCACCCGCGCGGTGGTCTTCTCCAGCACCAAGGGCCTCGTCGCCCTGTGCGTGCTGCACCTCGTGCAGGCGGGGCAGCTCGACCTCGACGCCCCCGTCGCGCGCTACTGGCCGGAGTTCGCCCGGCACGGCAAGGGAACGGTGACCGTGCGGCAGACCCTCGCCCACCGCGCCGGGGTGCCGGTGGTCGACGGGGTCGACCGCCGGGAGCAGGTCCTCGACTGGGCCACCATGGCCGCCGCGCTGGCCGACCAGGTCCCGCTGTGGGAGCCGGGGACGGCGTACGAGTACCACGCCCTGACCTACGGCTGGCTCGGTGGCGAGCTGGTCCGGCGGGTCAGCGGCCAGACCCCGGGGGCCTACCTGCGCGAGGTGTTCACCGCGCCGCTCGGCCTGCGGACCGCCATCGGGGTCCCCGCCGGGGACCAGGCGGACATCGCCGCCGTGCTGGCGACGCCGCTGGAGGACCCGGTCGACCCCGCCGACCTGGGGCTGCGGGCCATCAGCATCAACGGCGCGCTCACCTTCCCCGGCCTCGGTCCGGTGCACGCCTGGAACGACCCGGACGTGCTCGCCGCCGAGATCCCCGGCGCCAACGGCGTCAGCTCCGCCCACGACCTCGCGGTCCTCTACGCCGCCGTCGTCGGCGACGGATCGACGCCCGGGCTGGTGTCCGACGCGGTCCTCCGCGACGGGATGGCGGTGCTGTCGGAGGGCCAGGACTTCAGCGGCGGCCGGCCGGGGGACACCCCGCGGTGGGGCGCCGGGATCGCCGTGGAGAGCCCGGTGCGGCCGATGTTCGGGTCGGGCAGCTTCGGCCACGACGGGGCGGGCGGGCAGCTCGCGTTCGGCGACCTCGACCGGCGCGCCGGCTTCGCGTTCGTCACCAGCCGGATGGGCGACGACGGCGACACCCGCGCGAACGACGTCGCCGCCGCGGCCCGCCGGGTGCTCGCCCGCCACCACCCCGGCTGACCGCGGGGAGGCGGCCGCCGCGACCGCCCGCCGTCCCGGCGCCGCGGCCCGCGTCCCGGACCCGTCCCGCATCCGTCCGCAGACCCCGTCCCGCATCCCCCGTCGCCGAAGGAGGACCGCCGTGCCGAGACCTCCGCTGCCGGCGAACGTCGTGGCCCTGCTGGCCAAACCGAACCCCGCCGTGGTGGCGACCCTGCGCGCCGACGGCCAGCCGGTGTCGGTGGCCACCTGGTACCTGCTGGTGGACGGCCGGCTGCTGGTCAACATGGACGCCGCCCGGAAGCGGCTCGACCACCTGCGCGCCGATCCCCGGGTCACCCTGACCGCGCTCGACGCCGACGGCTGGTACACCCACGTCAGCCTGCAGGGCCGCGTGGTCGAGCTGGTCGACGACGCCGGGCTGGCCGACATCGACCGGATCTCCACCCACTACACCGGCCACCCGTACCCCGACCGGGTTCGGCCCCGGGTCAGCGCCTGGATCGAGATCGAGCGCTGGCACGGCTGGGGCGACGTCTGACGGGACCCCCCGGGTCGCAGGTGTGCCGGCGCTGAGCCCAGCCGTGGCCGGGGGTGTCAAGGACTGGTCCGCACGCCGAATCCTCAGCGGACCCACAGCACCTTGTCGGTGGTGCGCGAGAGGGTGGACGCATGACACGCCAGGCAGTGCCGTCCGGACAGCGCGGCACAGCACCCCCGGACCCCGCAGTCCCCGATCCCGCGTCCCCGGGGTCGGCCCCGGCCGGCGCGGACGGGTGGCGCGAGCTGCTCGACGAGCAGTGGTCGCACCACCTGGCCGAGTACACCCGGCTGTCGATCGAGCTGCACGAGGCCGACGAGCCGGCTCTCGGCCGTCGAGATCAGCTCGGCCGGCCCGGTCAGCCGGCCGCCGAGGAACCCGACGACGACGTCGCGGACGTCGCGAGCCGGGTGGCGAGCCACCGCCACGTCGCGCGGCTGGTGTCCGCCGAGCGGCACGCCCTCGCGGAGGTGGAGGCCGCGCTGGCCCGCCTCGCTGCGGGCGAGCACGGCGTCTGCCAGCAGTGCGGCGACACGATCGCCCCGCAGCGCCTCGAGATCCTCCCCCAGACCCGCTTCTGCGCGAGCTGCCGCCGGGCGTCGTCGGCCGCCTGACGGACCGCGGCGTCAGGCGGGTCGCCGCAGTCGCGGCAGGACCTGCCCGCCCAGCAGGCGGAGCCCGGTCGCCGGGGTGAGTCCGTGCGGGGCGCCGAACTCCACCCGCGCGGCGCCGGCGCGGAACACCCGGTCCGCGTGGTCGGCCACCTCGGCCGGGGTGCCGGCGAAGGCGAACAGGTCCAGGACCCGGTCGTCGACGAGCGCGCCGGCGGCCTCGTCCTCGCCGGCGGCCACCAGGGCGCGGACCCGGGCCAGGACGGCGGGGTCCACGTGCGCGGTCGGGTCGAGGTCGGCCACGACGGCCAGGTACATCGCGACCTCCCGGCGCGCCCGGTCCCGGGCCGCGGCGCCGTCGGCGTCGACGACCGTGACGGCCCCGACGACGATCCCGACCTCGTCGGCGGCCCGGCCGGCCGCCCGGGTGCCGACGCCGATCCGCTCCCGCAGGACCGGGACCATCGCCGGGTTGGCGGTCCCGCCGATCTTCACCTCGTCCGCGACCCGCCCGGCCAGCGCCGCGGTGGCCGGTCCCCACGTCCCGAGCAGGACGGGCGGGGGGCGTCGGGGCAACGCGTGGCGCAGCCGGACCCCCGGCGCCAGCGGGAAGATCTCGTCCGCGAGGCCGCGGTCGTCGCCGGCGAGCAGGGCCCGGACCAGCGCGACGGCCGCCCCGAGGTGAGCGACCGGCCGGGGCTGGGCCACCCCGATGTCCCCGAGCCAGGCACCGCGGGCGAGCCCGACGTAGGCCCGGCCGCCGGAGACCGCGTCGAGGGCCGCGGTCTGGCTCGCGATCTCGTACGGGTGCACGGTGTACGGGTTGTGGCAGGCCGCGCCGAGGCGGACCCGGGACGTCGCGCGGGCCATCTCCAGCAGGACGACCAGCGGCGGCAGGTAGAGGAGGTCCCCGAAGACGCTGAGCACGTCGAAGCCGAGCTCCTCCGCGGCCCGGGCCAGGTCGGCGTAGTCCCCGACCGCCCGGTCCCCCTGCAGCCCGAGACCGACCTCTCGGCGGCCGTTCACCGGCACCGACGCCGACTTCGCGTCACGTCAGGTCCCGGGCGTCGTGGCGCGCGACTCCGGTGCGCTCGATCCGCATGACCAGACGCTCGTCGGGATCGGGGCACGCCACCAGGCTGTCCCGTTCCAGCCAGTCCCCCGGCGCCAGGCGCCGCTGTTTCGCCGGGAGCAGCGGGAGCACGGCGGCCAGTGCGTACAGGCAGAAGTGACCGCCGGGCGGGATCCGCACCTGCGACGAGCGGGTCACCTCGAAGAAGTCCCCGACCGCGAGCCCGCACACACTGCGGCCCCCGATCCGGTCGACGACCACGCGCAGGTCGTGGAGCTCGACCCCGGCGGGCTCCACCGGCCCGAGGCCTGCAGGCTCCGCCGGCCCGGCGTGCGACCCAGGAGGCTCGTCCGCCACGATGCCTCCTCGGTGCCGCTGCCGCCGCTGCCGACCGGCGCCTGCCGTCCCCGTCGGGGCGGACCCGCGACCATCATGGCCGCTGGCGGGAGATGGCCGGCGTCAGGCGTCGGGGTCGACCCCGATCGCCTCGAGCTCGTCGGTCAGCCCGAGGATCTCCCAGCGCAGCAGGGCGATCGGGACGTTGCCGTTGACCCACACCCGGTCGTGCAGCGCCTGCAGGTCGAAGGACGACCCGCCCAGGCGGACGGCATCCGCGACGAGGGCGAGCAGCTGGGTCTTGCCGACCTGGTAGCTCAGCGCCTGGCCGGGGGTCTCGGCGAAGAAGCCCGCCTCCTCGGCCGCGGTCGCGGCGTCCATCGGGACCTCCTCCGCCAGCCGCCGCGCGGCGCCCTCGACGGTCAGCGCACCGGTCGCGAGGCCCACGTCGATCCCGACCCGCAGCGCCCGGAGGCGCATGAAGCTGTGGATGATCGTGCGGGTGTGCGGGGCGTCGTCGAACAGCCCGGCCGCGAGCAGCAGCTCCTCGTTGTAGAACGCGATGCCCTCGTTGGCGGCCGAGTCGTAGTAGTGGCGCCGGACCGGGCGGGCGCGCCGCCAGGACAGCGCGAGCTGCTGGTGGTGCGCCCCCTCGTGGACGATCCCGGCGCGCGGGTCGCGGGCGTTCGCGGCGTAGAAGTAGGGCAGTCCCGGCGCCGGGGCGGGGAACCAGCTGGTGCCCGGCTCGTCGAGACGGCCCGGCCCGGTCAGGTCGTCGGCGACCCCGAGGAACCGCAGCGGCTCCAGGTACGCCGGCATCGGCAGCGTCCGGTAGTGCGCGAGGTCGTCGGGCATCGAGAGCAGCTGCTCCCCGGTGTAGAAGTCCCGCACCTCCAGTTCCCCGGTGGTCGCCCGGCGGGACTGGGCGTGGGCGTCCACCGGCAGCCGCGGCACCGCGACGTCGGCGTTGTGGCGGCGTTCGAGCAGCTCGCGGACCGCGGCCCGGTCGGCCTCGTGCCGGCCGACCGCCGCGATCTCCGCCGGGCTCAGCGGGACGCAGGCCACCCGGGTGAGGAACCACCGCAGGGCGTCCTCCCCGACCGGGCGCCACGGCTCGAGGCCCGGCTTCCCCAGCAGCCCGGCCAGCCACTCCCGGTGGCCCGCGAGGGCGACCCCGGCGTCCCGGCAGGACCGGCGCACCGTGGCGTCCAGACCCGGGACCCGCCGGACGGCGACGAGGGCGCACAGGGCGTCGGCGAGGGCGTCCAGGCGCGGCCCGATGTCCGCGAGCTCGGCCACCGCGAGCTCGGTGAACTCCCGGAACGCCTGTCCGGGCAGGTTGTCCCGCGCCGGCCCGAGACCCGCACCGACGCGGTCCAGCACCGCGCACACGGTCTCGACGCGCGCCGCGTCGACCCCGGGCGCGACAAGGGCGTCGAACACCGGCCCGAGGGTCTGGTCGGTGTAGAAGCGGGGCTGGCGCTCCCACGCCCGGACCACGTCGAGCTCCCACTCGACCCGGGCGAGCGCGGACTCCAGCAGCCGGTGGTCGACGCGGTCGGCCACCTCGACCGGGTGCACGGCGGCCAGCTCGGCCGCGAGCTGGGCACGGCGGGCACGCTGCGCCGCGACCGCGGCCGCACCGAAGTCGGGGCGCCACCCCGCGGGCCGGTCCAGGCGCGGGATGTCGTCGCGGGTCCGCGGCTGGACCGCGGCCCGCCACGACCACAGCCGGTCGCCCAGCTCGTCCAGCTCGCGCATGACCCTCCCCCGGATCCCGGCCCGACGACCGGCCGGGTGCCGGGCAGGGTGGCACACCGACCGCCGGGTGGGGCACCATGCGGAGTCGTCCCCCCGCCGCTGTGAGCGACGACCCGGCCACCACCCCCGCCACCATCCCCCGGCACCGTCCCCGGACCGCCGCCGGCGAGCAAGGGAGTCTCATGCGTGCTCGGCTGATCGGCGCGACCGCCACCGCGCTGGCCCTCTCCGCGGGGGTCGCGGCCTGCAGCTCCGGCAGTTCAGGCGTGGGGACCGCCAGCCCGAGCGGATCGTCCGCAGCGGGGTCGAGCGCGGCCGGCAGCAGCGCGCCCGCCGGCGCGAGCAGCTCGGCGACCTCGTCGAAGTCCCTCGTCGTCGAGACGGCGTTCTCGCTGAAGACCCTCGACCCGGCGCGGATGTTCGAGACCACCGGGGAGCTCATCGACCACGCGCTCTACGACACGCTGCTGACCTACAGGGGCGCCGACACCACCAAGGTGATCCCGGACATCGCGAGTGCCTACACGTCGTCGGCGGACGCCAAGACCTTCACCTTCACGCTGGACCCGAAGGCGACGTTCGCCGACGGAGCGCCGGTGACCG
>CAXSIB010000212.1:0-6031 GCA_964237095.1 uncultured Actinomycetales bacterium | reverse complement strand
TGCACGCGTGCGCGCCCGCGGACCTGGCGGCGACGGTCGCGGCGACGGTGGCCGCGGAACGGGCCGGGCGTACCGAGGGGACGCTCGCGGTGATCGCTCCCCCGCGGCTGCTCGACCCGCTCGCGGCCGCCCTCGAGGCGCACCTGGGCGCCGGCTCACCGGTCTCGCTGCTCGGCACCTCGCAGGCCAAGGGCCTCGAGTTCGACGACGTCGTGGTCGTCGAGCCGGCGGCGATCGTCGCGGACAGCCCCCGGGGGCTGTCCGACCTCTACGTGGCGCTCACCCGCCCGACCCGCCACCTGCACGTCGTGCACGCCGCGCCGCTGCCCGCGCCGCTGCTCGACGTCCGGGTGCCCGTGCCCGCCGGGGAGGAGCCGGGCGGGGACGGAGCTGCCGGGGTGGGGACCGGCGGGGCCACGGACCCCGAGACCCTGTTCTGAGTCGGCTCGGTCTGAGCCGGCTCGGTCAGTCGGCTCGGTCTGAGTCGGCTCGGCGCGCGGGCGCCCACCGTCCGGGGGCGGACCACGTGCTGCGGCTGGCGCCCTCGAACTCGGCGACGCGCGACTCGAGGCGGGCGACGCGGTCGTAGAGCTCGATCACCGACGGGACGACCGGCGCGGCGTGGCCCCCGCCGAGCCGGCCCACACCCAGCCGGCGCACGTGGTGCTCAGCGGTCTCGCCGTCGTCCCGACCGAACCCCCGCCTCAGCCGTCCCATGTGCGAGATCCTGCCAGCCCGCGGCCGGCCGCCGGCGCGAGCGGTGCTCAGCGGGGCGGGTCCTCGTAGCGGCGCTCCTCGACCCTCGTCTCGTACGGGCCCGGCTGCGGCTGGACCGCGGCGGTCCGGGTGTAGGTGTCGCGCCGGACCGCGGGACTGCTGCGGCGGCGGCTGTTGACCAGCCAGACCAGGGCGATGACCAGCCCGACCGCCCCGACGACCATCAGGATCGTCCCGACGGTGCGGACGTCGACGCCGGACACGTGAGCCGTCACCGCGAACCGCAGGATCGCCCCGATCGCGATGAGCAGGAGCCCCACTCCGATGGTCATGCGGTGTCCCCTCGTCCCACGGGGCGGCGTGTCGCGGCCCTCGCGGCGATCATCGCCAGCCGGCCCGGCTCCCGCTCCGCCCTGTGGACACCCCGGCCGGTCTTCGACCCGGGGGGCCGGCTCCAGCGGGGGCGCGGCGCGGTGGAGCGGCGTCGTTGGTCCCCGCGCTCGGCACACTGGCGCCGTGCCCCTGCCCGACGCCACGCCCGACCCGGTCGCGGTGCTCGCGGCGTTCGGGCAGCCCGGCGACGTCCTCGCCCTCGACCCGGTGGCCGGCGCGTGGTCGAACCGGGTGTGGCGCCTCGAGACCACGGCCGGGGTCCTCGCGGTGAAACAGTTCCGTGACGCCTGGGACTCCGGCACCTGGCGGGAGTGGACCGACCAGGCGTGGCCCCTGGAGCTGGCGGCACAGTCGGCCGGCGTCGGGATGCCGCGGCCGGTACCGGCCCGCGACGGCGGCTGGCTCGCGGAGGTGCCCGGACGGACTGACCACGGCGTGGCCGTGCCGGTCCGGGTCCACGAGTGGGTGGCCGGCCGCGCCCCCGCCGCGGGCGACCTCGACACCGACGGCGACGGCGACCGCGACCCCGACCGCGACGCGGGGGTCGGCGACCGGGTGATCGGGGACGGGCTGGCGGCCTGGGTCGGCGCGACGCTCGCCGCGGTCCACCGCCTCGCGCTCCAGCCGACCGACACCACCCCCTTTCCGCGACCGGTCGGGGTCGACCTCGACCGCTGGTCGACGCTCACCGCCGAGGCGCGGCACCGGCACGCGCCCTGGGCTCGGGAGATGGCGGCGCGGACGGCGACCGTCGAGGCGACCGCCGCGCTCGTCCGCGAGGGACTGGACCGTTCCGAGCCGACCGTCCTCGGTCACGGCGACGTCACCGCCAAGAACCTCCTGCTGACCGCGACCGGACCCCGGCTGTGTGACTGGGACCTCGCCTGCCCGCTCGTTCCCCGCCACGAGCTGGCGACCGTGGCGGTCGGGCTGGCGGCCGGACGGGCGGCCGGCCACCCCGCGCGGGCGGTGGCCCGGGCCGTCGTCCGCGGGTACACCCGGGCCGGCGGGACGGTCGACGGGTTCCGGCCCACCGACCTGGCGACCGGGATGCGGGTCGGGCTGGACTGGCTGGTGTTCTGTGTCGAGCGGGCCCTCGGGGTCCGCGCCGCGCCGTCCGGCGAGGTCGCCTCCAGTGCGTCGCTCGTCCCGGCCCTGCTCGACGAGCTCCCGGTCCGGCTGGCGCTGTCGAACCGCCTGGACGAGGTCCTGCTCAGCTGATCGGATGGGACCGAGGCGAGGGGGCCACGTGTACGACGAGGACCGGTGGGGTCGCCACCTCACCGCGCTCGGCCACCCCGTGGTCCGGCCCCTGGGCGCCGGGGTGGAAGGGGCCGTCTGGTCGCTGGGGGACGGACTCGTGGCCAAGGTCTGGTTCAGCCGCCCGCTCGAGGACGTCGTCCGCCTCGGGGCCTTCCTCGACGAGGTCGCCCGCGCGGGCCTCCCGTTCGGCACCCCGCGCCAGCTCGCCGTCGCGACCGGCCCGGACGGGGCGGTGTGGACCCTCGAGCCGGAGCTCGACGGGCGGCCGCTCGCCGTCGACACCCCCGGCCGCTCCCCCGACCTCACCCCGGGGGTCGTCGAGGTACTGCTCGACGTGCACGAGGCGCTCGCGGCGGTGGTCCCCTCGCCGGGACTGAGGATGCTGCCCGTCCTCGGGGAGGCCCAGCCGCTGCTGGTCGGCCACCGCCACTTCCCCGACGCCCTGGCCGCGCTGGTCGAACGACGGCTCGCGCGCACGGCGGCGGTCCTCGCCGCGGTCGTCCCGGAGGTCGCGGCGCTGGCGGGCGCCGTCACCGGAGCGCTGCGGCGGATGGAGGATCCCCAGCAGGGACTGGTCCACGGTGACCTCTTCGGGCCGAACGTCCTCGTCGACGACCGTCTCGCGCCGACCGCCGTGCTGGACTTCGGGTTCCTCTCCACCGTCGGGGACCCGGCTTTCGACGCCGCGGTCACGGCCGGGGTCGTGGACCTGTACGGGCCCCGTGCGGCGGCGCACCGCGACCTGCTCGACGAGGCCCTGATCGACCGCTTCGCCCACCCGGCCCAGCTGCTGTCCCGGTACCGGCTCGCCTACGCCCTCGTCACCGCGGCCTGGTTCGACCCCGCCGGGCAGGATGGCCACACCCGCTGGTGCCGCGACATCCTCCGCGGGTCGGACGTGGAGCGGGCCGCACTGTGACGGGGATGCCCGGTGGACGTGCGTACCCCGGCGGCGCGGTGGCCGGCCCGCACCCGCCCCCGCCGGCCACCGCCGCGCCGACGCTGGACGCCGCATCGCTGCGCGCACTGCGATCAGTGCTCGCCGAGCTCACGGGCGCGGCCCGCTCGGCGCTCGGTGCGGACCTCGTCGGGGTCTACCTGGTCGGGTCCTTCGCGCTCGGCCACGGCGACGCGCACAGCGACGTCGACTTCCTCGTCGTGACCGGGCGAGAGGTCGACCCCGGACAGGAACGGGCGCTGCGGGCGGTGCACGCCGCGCTTCCCGACTCCCCCGTCGAGTGGGCCCGGCACCTGGAGGGCAGCTACGTGTCGCGGGCGGCTCTGCGGCGGCCACGCGACCCGGGTCCGGGCTCCGGCCCGGGCTGGCTCTACGTGGACAACGGCAGCCGCGTGCTGGAGCGGTCCGCCCACGACGACACCGCCGTGGCGCGCTGGGTCCTGCGTGGACACGGGATCGTGCTCGCCGGCCCTGACCCGGTGACGCTGGTCGACCCGGTCACCCCTGAGCAGATCCGGTGCGAGGCCCGCGACACCGTCGAGCGGTGGGGGGCCGCCCTCGCGGCGGACCCAGACGACATCGCCACCGCGTGGGGCCAGCAGCACGAGGTCCTGGGGCTGTGCCGCTTCCTCTACTCGGTGGTCACCGGGTCGGTCGGCGCGAAGGTCCCGAGCGGCCGATGGGCGCTGCGCAGTCTGGACCGGCGGTGGCAGGGCCTCGTCCAGCGGGCGATCGACGACCGCCCCGACCCGTGGGCGCGCGTCCACCGCCCCGCCGACCCGGCGCTGCTCGATCCGACCCGCGCCTTCGCGGCCTACGCCGTCGCCCACGCGCGGGCCCACGGCCCCGGCGGACGGATCGGGTCGGCCGGACGCTGACCGGCCTGCGCGCCGGCGACAGACCGGGCGCCGGACCGGGCCGGGGCGCGGTCGCTACCGTCGTCGGGTGACACGCTGCCTGGTGACCGGGTCCTCGGGCTACATCGGGTCCCGGCTGGTGGCGGCGCTGGCCGCGGCCGGTCTGGACGTCACCGCGACCGCGCGGGACCCGGCGAAGCTCGACCGGTTCGACTGGCCCGACGCCGTCCAGCGGGTGCCCCTCGACGTGTCCGACACGGCGTCCTGCGACGAGGCCTTCGCCGCGGCCGGGCCGGTGGACGTCGCCTACTTCCTCGTCCACTCGATCGGGGAGGGCGACTTCGCCGACCAGGACCTCGACAGCGCCCGCCGATTCGCGGCCGCCGCGGAGCGGGCCGGGGTGGCGCGCCTGGTGTATCTCGGCGGCTTCGTCCCGGCGGGCGAGCTGTCGGCGCACCTGGCCAGCCGCGAGGCCGTCGGCGCCGCCCTCGGCGGGGCCGGGGTCGAGCTGGTCTGGCTGCGGGCCGCGATCGTCCTCGGCGCCGGGTCGACCTCGTTCGAGGTGATCCGCCACCTCGCCGACCGCCTCGACGTGATCCCGCTGCCGCGGTGGATGGACGCCCCGGTGTCGCCGATCGCGGTGTCCGACGTCCTCTGGTACCTGACCGCCGCCGCGGACCGGAGCCGGCTCCCGGCGGGGGCGTACGACATCTCCGACGGCGAGCGCACGACCTACGCGGCGATGATCCGGGCCTACGCCGCGAGCCGCCGCCTGCCGCGGCTCTGGCTCCGGGTGCCGGGGGTCCCCGTCTCGGTGGCCGCCGCCGTCGTGTCGTGGATCGTGCCGCTGCCGCGGACCCTCACCGCGGACCTGATCATGAGCCTGGGCAACGACATGGAGTCCCACGACGACCGGATCCGGTCGATCGTGCCCGACCCGCCCGGCGGCCTGACGACCGTCGTGGAGGCCATGCGGCTGGCCTCGGAGCCGGCCGGGGGCGGCGGCGTCACGAGGGCCGCCGACCCCGAGGAGCTCGCGCCGACCGACCCGGACTGGGCCGGCGGCGGCCGCCGCTGAACTCCGGCTGACCGCGCTCCCGTCAGCCCGCCCGGCCGCCCAGCCGCTCCGGTTCCTCTTCGTCCTCTTCGTCTCCGTCGTCCTCGTCGTCCTCGGCCCGCCGGCGGCGCAGGACGACGATCGCCCCCGCCACGAGCAGCCCGGCCAGCACCCCGCCGCCGACCCACCAGGCGGCACCCGGTCCGCCGGCGGTGCCGGCCGCCACGACCGCGGGCACCGCCGAGGGCTGCGGGGGCGCCGTGCCGGTCGAGGCCCCGCGGGCGGTGAAGGCGAACGTGCCCTGCACGACGTGGCCGTCGGCGGACACGACCCGCCATGCCACCGTGTACGGCCCGGCCGGGCTGCCGGTCCGGACCGCCACCTCGACGTCGCTGTCGATCAGCTCGGCCGGCCCCGCCGCCACGTCCCCGCCCGGCCCGCGGACGACGACCGCCGTCCCGAGCGCCTGGGCCGGCGCGTCGAAGTGCAGCACGACGAGGTCCGGGAGCACCGCGACCGTGGACCCGGCGGCCGGGACGGTGCCGAGGAGCACGTCGTGGGCCTGCGCGGGACCGGCCGCCAGGAGCCCGGCCGCGGTGACTGCGACGACCAGGCCGCCGGTCGCCGCGACGCGGCGGCGGACACCGGGCGCGACCGCGACTCCGCGGACCGCCGCCCCGGGGCTCAGGACGGCTCCCCGGAGGACGGGCCGGCGGAGGTCCCGGCGGACGTCCCGGCGGCCGGGGCCGCGGGTCGACGGGCGCGGGGACGGCGGGCCCGGCGGCC
>CAXSIB010000211.1:0-6047 GCA_964237095.1 uncultured Actinomycetales bacterium | reverse complement strand
GTGATCACCCACGACCTCGGGGTCCTGTCCGCACTCGCCGACCGGGTGGTCGTCCTCTACGGCGGGCGGCTCGCGGAGTCCGGGCCGCGCTCGACGCTGCTGGCCCGGCCCCGCCACCCCTACACCCGCGGCCTGCTGGACTCCCTGCCCCACCCCGAGGTCGAGGGGGCGGCGCTGCGACCCATCGGCGGGACCCCGCCGTCTCTCGGCGCGGTGCCGGCCGGCTGCCCCTTCCACCCGCGGTGCGCCTGGGCCGAGCCGTCCTGCGCCGACCACGACCCGGCGCTGCGCGAGGTCGGTCCCGGGCACCTGCTCGCCTGCGACCCCGACCCGCTGCGGGTCCCGGCGCCCGCGGCTCCGGGGGGGCCGGCGTGAGCGACGAGCCGCCCCTGCTGCGACTCCGCGACGTCGCGGTCGAGTACGGCCGCCGCAACGCCCGCGTCCGCGCGGTCGACGGCGTCGACCTGACCGTCCGGCGCGGGGAGATCGTCGGGCTGGTCGGGGAGTCCGGCTGCGGCAAGTCCAGCCTCGGCCGGGCCGCGGTCGGCCTCGAGCCCCTCGCCCGCGGCTCGGTGGAGTTCCGCGGGCGCGCCGTCGCCACCCTCACCCGCGGCCGGCGCCCGGACCACCTGCGCACGGTGCAGATGGTCTTCCAGGATCCGTACGGCTCGCTCAACCCCCGCCGGCGGGTCGGTGACCTGATCGGTGACGGCGTGGTCCTCGGCGGCGGCTCGCGGGCCGCCGGCGCCGCGCGGGCGGTCGAGCTGCTGGAGCGCGTCGGGCTGCCCGCGGCGGCGGTGACGTCCTACCCGCACGAGTTCTCCGGGGGCCAGCGCCAGCGGATCGCGATCGCCCGCACGCTGGCCGCGGACCCGGAGTGCATCATCGCCGACGAGCCGATCAGCGCCCTGGACGCCTCCGCGCAGGCCCAGGTGGCCAACCTGCTCGCGGGTCTGGTCCGCGACGACGGCCTCGGGCTGGTCCTGGTCTCCCACGACCTCGCGGTCGTGCGGCAGGTCGCCGACCGGGTCGCGGTGATGTACCTCGGGCGGATCGTCGAGATCGGGGACACCGCGACCGTCTGGTCGAACCCGCGCCACCCGTACACCGAGGCCCTCGTCGCGGCGATCCCCCGCGCGGACGGTGCCGGCTTCCTGCCGGTCGACCTGCCCGGCGACGTGCCGGACCCGGCCAGCCCGCCGACGGGCTGCCACTTCCACCCCCGCTGCCCGGTCGCCCACGCGTCGTGCCGGAGCACCCCGCAGCACCTGGAACCCGTGGCCGGCCGGGAGATCGCGTGCGCGGTGCGCGCCGCCGAGGACCGGGCGCCGGCCGACCGGCTGGCCCGGCCGTCGGGCGCCGGGGCCGGAGCCGCATGAACGTCCACCCGGTCGGGAGGTCGTCGACGTGTGGCTCGTGAACGCCAACCTGGTCGACGTCCTGACCGGCGAGCGGCACCGCGGGCGCAGCCTGGAGATCGGCCCCGACGGGCTGGTCGCGCAGGTCACGGCCACCGTGCCGCCGGGGGCCGCCGACGTCGTCGACGTGGCCGGGCGCTGGCTGCTGCCGGGTCTGATCTCCTGCCACACCCACCTGTCGGTCGTGTTCCCCTTCGCCGACACCGACGAGGCCGAGGACCCGGCGATCACGGCCTACCGGGCGGCGGCGCGCGCGTGGGCCGCCCTCGACGCCGGGATCACGACGATCCGCTGTGTGCACGAGCAGAACCGCGTCGACCTGGCCCTGCGCCGGGCCGCCGCCCGTGGCTGGATCCGGGCCCCGCGGATCCGGGGCGCCGGCCGGGCCGTCTCGACCCGCGGCGGGCACGGCACCGGGTCCGCCACCGCGTACGCCACCGGCGAGGAGGAGTTCCACCGGGCTGCCGCCGAGGAGCTCGCGGCCGGCGCGGACCACGTCAAGATCTTCATCAACGGCGGCCTGGCCCTGCCCGGGGAGAGCCCGGCCACTCCGGAGATGACCGACGCCGAGGTGCGTGGCGCGGTCCGGGCGGCCACCGAGCACGGCACCTACGTGGTCGCCCACTCCGGGGAGAGCGGGGCGATCCGCGCGGCCTTGCGGGAGGGGGTGCGCTCCTTCGAGCACGTGTACTCCCTCGACGCGGACACGGCCGCGCTGCTCGCCCGGCCCGGCATCTTCGTGACGCCGACGCTGTGCGTGACCCGGTCGGAGTCCTGGATGCGCGCGAACCACTTCGAGGAGCACTCGATCGCCAACGCCCGCGCCGCCGCGGACGGCCACGTGCGCAGCATCCGGACCGCGATCGCCGCCGGGGTCACCCTCGTCAACGGCACCGACATCCCACCCGGTGACCTCGTCGACGGCGTCCCGGCCGCGGTCCACGAGCTGCTGCTGATGGCCGCCGCCGGCCTCGACCCGCTGACCGCACTCCAGTCGGTGTCCACGGCCGCGGCCCGCCTGCTGGGCCTCGCGGACTCCGTTGGGCAGCTGCGCCCGGGCTTCGCCGGCGACGTCATCGCCGTCCCGGTCGACCCCCTCGGCGACCTGACCGCGCTGCGGGAGATCTCCCTCGTCGTCCAGGCGGGACAGGTGGTCCGCGGTGGCTGAGGCAACCCCGGGCGCGGGCGGCGCCGGCGCGCGGGGCCGGGGGACCGGGACGGTGGCCACCGCTCCGGGCGGCACCGCGCGGTACCGGGACGGCAGCGGGTGGCAGGACACCGCCGGGTACAGCCGCGCGGTGCGCCGCGGGGACCTGGTCGCGGTGAGCGGGACGACCGCGGACGCCGTCGACGGGCGCGCCTGCTCCCCCGGGGACACCGCCGCCCAGGTCCGCGAGGCCCTCGCCGCGGTCGAGGCGGCTCTCGTCGCGCTCGGCGGCAGCCTCGCCGACGTCGTCCGGACCCGGCTGCTGCTGACCCCCGACGCCGACTGGGAGGCGGCCTGCCGGGTGCACGGGGAGGTGTTCGCCGAGGTGCTCCCCGCGAACAGCACCTACCGCGTCGCCGGCCTGCTCGGCGAGGGCTTCCTCGTCGAGGTCGAGGCCGACGCCGTGCTGGTGCCCGGCCCGGCAGCACTCGCATGACCCGGCGACCGGCGTGAGCGACGCCCTCGACGTCCGGCCGCGGTTCTCCCTCCGGCTGAACAACGACCTGCCCGCGGCGCAGCTCGTCGACATCGCCGTGGCGGCTGAGGTCCACGGCTTCGACCAGCTCTGGGTGTCGCACGACCTGCTGCTCCGGTCCGCCCCCGTCCTGGTCGCGACGCTGGCCGCCCGCACCCGCACGATCGGTCTCGGCATCGCCGTCGTCAACCCCTACTCGGTACACGTCGCGGAGCTGGCGATGACGGCGGCGACCCTGCAGGAGGTGTCCGGTGGCCGCTTCAGCCTGGGCGTCGGAGCCGGGGCCGCGGACTTCCTCGCGTGGGTGGGGATCGAGCGGACGAGGCCGGTCAGCACGACCGCCGCGGCGGTCACCGTCCTGCGGGCGCTGCTCGGGCACGCCGACGTCGACCCCGCGCTGCTGCCCGACTGGTACGGACCGCGGTCGGCGTTGAAGATCCCGCTCGCGGTGCCCGTGCCCGTGTACGTCGGGGCGATGGGTCCGGCGATGCTCGCGATGGCCGGGCGGGTCGCCGACGGCGCGCTGCCGCTGCTGTACCCGCCCGAGCACTACCCGGTCGCCCGCGACCAGGTGCTCACCGGCGTCGCCGCGGCCGGCCGGGACCCGGCCGCGTTCGACCTCCCGGCCTGCTTCTGGGTGTCCGTCGGCGCCGACGGCCGCGCCGGGCGCGACGCCCTGGCCGAGAAGCTCGCCTACTACGGCGCCTCGTTCGCCCCCGACCTCCTCGCCCGCAGTGGCCTCACACAGGCCGACTTCGCGCCGGCCGCGGCCCGGGCGTACCGCGGGGAGCCGGCCGCCGACCTCGTCACCGACGCGATGCTCGCGCTCGGGATCGCCGGGGACCCGACGGCCGTCCTCGACCGCTGCCGGAACCTGGTCGCGCTCGGCGCGCGGCACCTCTCCTTCGGGCCGCCCCTCGGCCCGGATCCCCTCGCCGCGGTCGAGCTGCTCGGCACGTCGGTCCTGCCCGAGCTGCGGCTGTTCCTGAACGCGGTCGAGAACGTGCACCTGCGGACCATTCCGGTACGAGGTGGCCGACATGGATGAGCTGGATCCCGCCGACGACGAGCTGTCCGGCGACGACCTCTCCGCGGACGGGCGGGAGGTGTGGGACGCGATGCGCGCCGTCTATCGAGGCTTCCTGGAAGGAGACAGCGCGGCCGCCGACCTGCACCTGCACCCGGACGTGACGATCTGGGACTCCGCCGAGCCGGGACTCGTCCGCGGGCTGGATCAGCTGCAGGTGCTGCGGTCGCGGCGGCCGCCGCCCGGCTCGGGCGTGACGGTCGCGGCCATCGACGCGACCGACCCGGTGGTCGACGTCTGGGGGGACACCGCGCTGCTGCGCCACCTCCTCGTGGTCCGGTTCGCGGGCGGCGAGCCACCGGAGCGCGTCCGGAACACCAGCGTGTGGCGACGCACCGGCGGGCGCTGGCTCGCGGTCCACAACCACGAGGACGTGCTCGCGGGCGACGGCGGCAGCACCGCCTGACCGGACCGGCGCGTCCCCTGACCGGACCGTGGACCGCGGCTCAGCCGGTCGCGGCCGCGGGTTCGGTCAGGCGCAGCAGCGACGTCCCGGTGGTGGTGCGGACCTCGATGCTCGCGATGTCGGCCGGGCGGAGCGCGGTCGCGCCCGTGACGCTCGCGACGGCGCCGGGCACGACGGTCCAGGTGCCCAGCTGCTGCCGGTGCCCGGCGCGGTCGGTGACGACGAGGGCATAGGCGACGGGGACGGCATCGGGGTCGGTCGACGGCGGGGCGGCCACCGGGGTGTCGCCCGGGGACCCGGCCGCGGGGGTGTACCGGCAGTGGACGTCGATCCGGGAGCCCCACGCGACCCCGGTCAGGCTGGCCGTCGCGGTCAGCGGGGCCGCGACCAGCAGGGTCATCGGTCGCGCGGCCGCGAGGACGGGTCCGGACCGGGCGGGATGGTCACGGACGACGCCCGGGACGACGAGGGCGGCGGCCGCCACCGCGGCGACCAGCGCACCGACGCCCGCGGTGGCCCAGCGGGCGCGGCGGCGGCGGTGGCGCACCGCCCGCAGCAGGGACGGCAGCAGGGTCTCCGGCGGCGGCTCGGACACTGCCGGCCGTCGGTCGAGGGCGCGGACCGCGTCGGCGGACACCCGCCCGAGCAGCCCCGGCATGCCCGCCAGCTCCCCGACCGCGGCGGTGCACGCCGGGCAGCCGGCGAGGTGCCGCTCGAACGCGGCGCGGTCGGCCGGCGACAGCGCGCCGAGGACGTACGGGCCCGCGGAGGTGGCGAAGGGGTCGACCGCACCGCCGCCGGACAGGACTCCGGTCACCGCGTCACCCCCATCTCCTGGAACACCAGCCGCAGCGCGAGCAGGGCGTAGTGGGTGCGGGACTTCACGGTGCCCTCCGGGATCCCCAGTGTGCGCGCGGCATCGGCGACCGAGCGGCCGCCGTAGTAGCACTCGGCGAGGACCGTCCGATGGTCGGTCGAGAGCCGGCCGAGGGCCTCGAGCACCACCCACGACTGCAGCGCGCGGTCGGTCGTGTCGGCGGTGTCGACGTCGGGGACGGTGTCGGTGACCGTCTCCAGGCGCGACCGCCGGGTCCGCCGGTCGTCGATGACGAGGTGGCGGGCCACGGTGAACAGCCACCCGCGGGGCGAGCCGCTCGCCGGGTCGAGGACCTCCGGGTGCCGCCAGGCGCGCAGCAGCGTCTCCTGCACGATGTCCTGCGCCGCGACCCGGTCACCGGTCAGGGAGACGACGAAGCTCCACAGGGGTCCGGCGTGCTGGTCGTGCAGCGTGCGCATCAGCTGGCTATCGGCGTCCGGCACGGCCACCCCCTCCCCCTCGTCGAGCTGCTCCACCTGCCCCCGACCTCCCCACGCACGGGGAGGCGGATCGGTTCACCGGCCGCCGCGACGGGCTCGCCGCCGGCCCGCGCACCGGGCTCGCGGCCGGCCCGCCG
>CAXSIB010000210.1:0-6053 GCA_964237095.1 uncultured Actinomycetales bacterium | reverse complement strand
AGATGACCAGCACCCAGAACCTGCGGGTCGCCAGGGTCCTCCCGGAGCAGGGCGTGATCCTCGTCACCGGGGCCGTCCCCGGTCGCCGCGGCGCCCTCATCGTCATCAAGTCCGCCGCCAAGTCCCGGAAGTCGGTGACCGCATGAGCGACCTGACCGTGCGCACCCTGACCGGCGAGTCCGCCGGTACGGTGACCGCCCCCGACGGCGTCTTCGACGTCGCGGTGAACGTCCCCCTGATCCACCAGGTCGTCGTCGCCCAGCTCGCGGCGGCCCGCCAGGGCACCCACAAGGTGAAGAGCCGCGGCGAGGTGTCCGGTGGTGGTCGCAAGCCGTACAAGCAGAAGGGCACCGGCCGGGCCCGCCAGGGCTCGATCCGCGCTCCGCAGTTCGCCGGCGGCGGCGTGGTCCACGGGCCGACCCCGCGCGACTACTCCCAGCGGACGCCCAAGAAGATGATCGCGGCCGCGCTGCGTGGCGCCCTGTCCGACCGGGCCCGTGCCGACCGCGTGATCGTGGTCGACGAGCTCGTCCCGGCGACCGGCGCCCCGTCGACCTCCACCGCGGTGGCCACGCTGACCGCGGTCGCGCCCGAGGGCCGCGTGCTGCTCGCGCTCGGGCGGGGCGAGGACGTGGCGTGGCGCAGTGCGCGCAACGTCACCGCGCTGCACCTGCTGTACGCCGACCAGCTCAACGCCTACGACGTGCTGGTGAGCGACCGGGTCGTGTTCACCCGCGCCGGGTTCGACCTGTTCGTCTCCAAGCAGCACGTCGGGCGCCACGTGGTGCTCGACAGCGACGAGACCGCCGCCAGCGACCAGCCGGCCGACGCCGACGAGACCACCACCACCGAGGAGGCGGTCGCATGACCACGGGCCTGCCCGACCGGGCGCTCAGCAAGCAGAACCCGCACGACATCCTGCTGCGGCCGGTCGTCTCGGAGAAGAGCTACGGGCTGCTCGACCGCGGGGTCTACACCTTCGTGGTCGCGCCGAACGCGAACAAAACCGAGATCAAGCGTGCGGTCGAGAAGGTGTTCAGCGTCACCGTCACCGGTGTGAACACGCTCAACCGGCAGGGCAAGCGCAAGCGGACCAAGTTCGGCATCGGCCGACGCAAGGACACCAAGCGGGCTCTCGTCACCGTCGCCGACGGCCAGCGCATCGACATCTTCGGCGGTTCGGTCTCCTGACCGACACCCCCGGCGGCCACGCGGCCGACCGGGGCGTCCACACCGAGCCGACCCACCCGCACACGCAGGAGAGATGACATGGGAATCCGCAAGTACAAGCCGACGACGCCGGGGCGCCGCGGCGCCTCCGTCGCCGACTTCGTCGAGGTGACCCGCTCCACGCCGGAGAAGTCGCTGCTGCGCCCGCTGCCCAACAAGGGCGGGCGCAACAACACCGGTCGGATCACCACCCGCCACCAGGGTGGCGGCCACAAGCGGGCGTACCGCCTCATCGACTTCCGGCGGGCGGACAAGGACGGCGTGCCGGCGAAGGTCGCGCACATCGAGTACGACCCGAACCGCACGGCGCGGATCGCGCTGCTGCACTACGCCGACGGCGAGAAGCGCTACATCATCGCCCCGGCCAAGCTCGTCCAGGGCGCGACGGTGGAGAACGGTCCCGACGCGGACATCAAGCCGGGCAACTGCCTGCCGATGCGCAACATCCCCCTGGGCACCGTGCTGCACAACATCGAGCTCCGGCCGGGTGGCGGGGCGAAGATCGCCCGCTCCGCCGGGACCGGGGTGCAGCTCGTGGCCAAGGAGGGCGTCTACGCCCAGCTGCGGATGCCCTCCGGGGAGATCCGCAACGTCGACCTGCGCTGCCGCGCGAGCATCGGCGAGGTCGGCAACGCCGAGCAGTCCAACATCAACCTCGGCAAGGCCGGGCGGGCGCGCTGGCTCGGCCGGCGCCCCTCCGTCCGCGGCGTCGCGATGAACCCGATCGACCACCCGCACGGTGGTGGCGAGGGCAAGACCTCCGGCGGCCGGCACCCGGTCAGCCCGTGGGGCAAGCCCGAGGGCCGGACCCGGACCCCGGGCAAGGCCAGTGACCGACTGATCGTCCGGCGTCGCCGGAAGAAGCGCTGAGGAGCCACCGATGCCGCGCAGCCTGAAGAAGGGCCCGTTCGTCGACGACCACCTGATCAAGAAGGTGGAGAAGCAGAACGAGGCCGGGACGAAGAACGTGATCCGCACGTGGTCGCGCCGCTCGATGGTGATCCCCGACATGCTCGGGCACACCATCGCGGTGCACGACGGGCGCAAGCACGTCCCGGTCTTCGTGACCGAGTCGATGGTCGGCCACAAGCTCGGGGAGTTCTCCCCGACCCGCACCTTCCGCGGGCACGACAAGGAGGACCGCAAGGCGCGTCGGCGCTGAGCGGTCACCCGACCTGCTGCTCCACCCTGGTCCGCACCCCCGGGCCTCCACGCACGCACGACAAGACGACCAACCGAGGGATCGATGGCTGAGAACAAGGCATGGCGACTGCCTGCCGACTCCGCGCTGGCGCAGGCGCGGTTCGTCCGCATGACGCCCCAGAAGGTGCGCCGGGTGGTCGACATCGTGCGAAACCGCACCGCCGAGGAGGCGGTCGCGGTGCTCCGCTTCGCCCCGCAGGCGGCGAGCGAGCCCGTCCGAAAGCTGATCGAGAGCGCCGTCGCGAACGCGGAGAACAACCGCTCGCTCGACCGCCGCGCACTGTGGATCAGTGAGGCGTACGTGGACGAGGGGCCGACGATCAAGCGGTTCCGGCCCCGCGCCCAGGGCCGCGCCAACCAGATCCTCAAGCGGACGAGCCACATCACCGTGGTCGTCACCAGCCGCCCGCAGGAGGTGGTGCCGTCCGCGGCCCACCGCCGCGCGGCGCGGCGCCGCTCACCTGCCAAGGCACTGCCCGTCACCGCCGTGACCACCGCGGCGCCGGCGTCAGCTGCCACGACCGACTCAGAGGGGAGCCTGTAGTGGGCCAGAAGATCAACCCGCACGGGTTCCGGCTCGGGATCACCACCGACTGGTCCAGCCGGTGGTTCGCGGACAAGCTCTACAAGGAGTACGTCGGCGAGGACGTCGCCATCCGCCGGATGATGACCAAGGGCATGGAGCGCGCCGGGATCTCGAAGGTGGAGATCGAGCGCACCCGTGACCGGGTCCGCGTCGACATCCACACCGCCCGCCCGGGCATCGTCATCGGCCGCCGCGGCGCCGAGGCCGACCGCATCCGGGGCGACCTGGAGAAGCTGACCTCCAAGCAGATCCAGCTCAACATCCTCGAGGTCAAGGACGCCGAGACCGACGCCCAGCTCGTCGCGCAGGGCGTGGCCGAGCAGCTGTCGGCCCGTGTCTCGTTCCGTCGCGCGATGCGCAAGGCGATGCAGAGCGCCACCCGCGCCGGTGCCAAGGGCATCCGCGTGCAGTGCTCGGGTCGCCTCGGCGGCACCGAGATGAGCCGGTCAGAGTTCTACCGCGAGGGCCGGGTCCCGCTGCACACCCTGCGCGCGGACATCGACTACGGCTTCTTCGAGGCCAAGACCACCTTCGGCCGGATCGGCGTGAAGGTCTGGATCTACAAGGGCGAGGTCTCCACCAAGCGCTCCGAGCGCGAGGCGCAGCAGGCGCAGGCCCGCGCCGCGAGCGCCCGTCAGCGCCCGGCGAGCCGCCCGGTCCGCCGGCCGGCCCGCGAGGGCGGCCCCGAGGAGTCCTCGGCCGCGCCGGAGTCGACCGACGCGAGCGCCACCACGACGTCAGCCGCCACCGCGCCCGCCACCGCGGGCGCCAGCACCGGGGGAGCGTGAGCCGTGCTGATCCCACGCCGCGTCAAGCACCGCAAGCAGCACCGGCCGCACCGGACCGGGGCCGCCTCGGGCGGCACCACCCTGGCCTTCGGTGACTACGGCATCCAGGCGCTCGAGCACTCGTACGTGACGAACCGTCAGATCGAGTCCGCCCGCATCGCCATGACCCGCCACATCAAGCGCGGCGGCAAGGTCTGGATCAACATCTACCCGGACCGCCCGCTGACCAAGAAGCCCGCCGAGACCCGCATGGGTTCCGGCAAGGGCTCCCCGGAGTACTGGATCGCCAACGTGAAGCCCGGACGGGTCATGTTCGAGCTGGCCGGGGTCGACACACCGCTGGCGAAGGAAGCCATGTTCCGCGCGATCCACAAGCTGCCGATGAAGTGCAAGTTCATCGTGCGCGAGGAGGTCTGAGATGGCGACCGTCTCCCCGGCCCAGGAACTCCGTGACCTCGACGGAGCCACCCTGGTGGGCAAGCTCCGCGAGGCCAAGGAGGAGCTGTTCAACCTCCGCTTCCAGTCGGCCACCGGCCAGCTGGAGTCCCACGGCCGGCTCAAGTCGACCAAGCACGACATCGCCCGGATCTACACGGTGCTGCGTGAGCGGGAACTCGGGATCACCGCGGCCCCGCCGGCTGCGGTCGAGCCCGTCGCGACCGAGCCCGCCGTGGCCGCCGACGCCGAGGCCCCGGCGGTGACGGACGGCCCCGCCGTCCCGGCCGCCACGGCGCCGGCCGACACGACCGCCCCGACCGGAGGTGCCGCATGACCGCAGACCAGGAGACCCAGCCCGTGACCACGACCGACGCCGCGCCGGCCCTCGACCGGGGCGACCGCAAGGTCCGCCGCGGCTACGTGGTGTCGGACAAGATGGACAAGACCGTCGTCGTGTCCGTCGAGGACCGGGTCCGCCACCCGAAGTACGCCAAGATCATCCGCCGCACCAACCGGGTGAAGGCCCACGACGAGGCGAACGGCGCCGTCGTCGGTGACCTCGTGCTCCTCATGGAGACCCGGCCGCTGTCGGCCACCAAGCGCTGGCGCGTCGTCGAGATCCTCGAGCGCGCCAAGTGACCGGCCCGGTGGTACCCGCGGGTGCGTCCGTGGACCGGACCGAGCTGCACGCAGATGAGATCGACGGAGTGAACAGATGATCCAGCAGGAGTCGCGACTGCGTGTCGCGGACAACACGGGCGCCAAGGAGCTCCTGTGCATCCGGGTGCTCGGTGGCTCCGGCCGCCGGTACGCCGGCATCGGCGACATCATCGTCGCCACCGTCAAGGACGCGATCCCCGGCGGCAACGTCAAGAAGGGCGAGGTCGTGAAGGCCGTCATCGTCCGCACGGTGAAGGAGCGGCGGCGTGCCGACGGCTCCTACATCCGGTTCGACGAGAACGCCGCGGTCATCCTCCGCCAGGAGAGCGAGCCGCGCGGCACCCGCATCTTCGGCCCGGTGGGCCGCGAGCTCCGCGAGCGCCGCTTCATGCGGATCATCTCTCTCGCCCCCGAGGTGCTCTGACATGGCCGGCAAGAAGGAAGCCGTCGACGCCCGCACGGCGACCGGCCGGGTGCGCTCGCTGAACCTGAAGAAGGGTGACCTCGTCCGGGTCATCACCGGCAAGCGCGCCGACCGTAGCCGCGAGGGCCGGATCATCGACGTGGACCCGCTGCGCCAGCGCGTCGTCGTCGAGGGCGTCAACCGGATCACGAAGCACACGAAGGCCACGTCGGGCAACCAGGCCCAGGCCGGCGGGATCGTCGTGACCGAGGCCCCGCTGCACGTCTCGAACGTCGCTCTCGTCATCGAGGTCGACGGCAAGAACGTGCCGACGCGGATCGGGCACAAGCGCGTGAGCGCCGAGAAGACCCGCGCCGACGGCTCGACCTACACCGCGTGGCGCAGCGTCCGCGTCGCCCGCAAGACCGGCGAGGAGATCTGATGACCGCGACCACCGAGACCCGGGTCGAGCCGACGGCCGCGCCGCGGCTGAAGACCCGGTACCGCGACGAGATCGCGGGGGCGCTGCAGACCGAGTTCGGCTACGGCAACGTCATGCAGATCCCCGGCCTGGTCAAGGTCGTCGTCAACTCCGGTGTCGGTGAGGCCGCCCGGGACGCGAAGGTCATCGACCATGCCGTCCGCGACCTCACCGCGATCACCGGCCAGAAGCCGACGATCACGAAGGCGCGCAAGTCCATCGCACAGTTCAAGCTGCGCGAAGGCATGCCGATCGGCGTGCACG
>CAXSIB010000209.1:0-6057 GCA_964237095.1 uncultured Actinomycetales bacterium | reverse complement strand
GGGTCAGCTGGCGGGGACGGCGCCGTCGAGGATGGCGCTCTCGCTCGGCAGGCGGATGAGGCCGAGCTCGACCGGGGAGAGCAGGCCCTCGTGCTCGGGCACGACGCGCACCGTGTACCCGAAGCCGCCCGGGTTCTCGAGGGCGACCCGGCCTTCGTAGCGGGTGGAGGTGCCCGTGGTCCCGCGGGCCTGCAGCTCGACCCGGTGGGGCAGCTGCAGGGAGTCGCCGTCGTCGGGGCGGCCGTAGACCAGCTCGACCCGGACGTCGGCCGGCGCGAGAGCCGCCAGGGACACGCTCGCGCTCACGGTGAGGGTGTCCCCCACCGACGGCGCGTCGCCGCCGGTGACCCCGGACAGCGCGGAGTCGACCTCGTCGATCGTGACGTCGGGCCAGGCGGCCCGCACGGTGGCCTTCCACGCGGCGAGCTCGCCCGCGGCGGTGACGTCGGCGACCTCTGCGGAGCTCAGGGCCGCAGGCAGGTAGACCCGCTCGACGTACTCGCGCACCATCCGGCTCGCGGGCACGAGCGGCCCGAGGGACCGGAAGACGTTGCGCACCAGCTCGAGCCAGCGGCTCGGCAGCCCGTCGGCGTCCAGGGTGTAGAAGGCCGGGGTGACCGCGTGCTCGAGCAGGTCGTAGAGCGCCCGCGCCTCGAGGTCGTCGCGGCGGTCGGGGTCGTCGACGCCGTCGGCGGACGGGATCGCCCAGCCGTTGGAGCCGTCGAACCACTCGTCCCACCAGCCGTCGCGGATCGACAGGTTGAGCCCGCCGTTCAGCGCCGCCTTCATCCCCGACGTCCCGCACGCCTCCAGCGGGCGCAGCGGGTTGTTCAGCCACACGTCGCAGCCCGGGTACAGCGGCTTGGCCATGCCGATGTCGTAGTCGGGCAGGAACACGATGCGGTGGCGGATCTCCGGGTCGTCGGCGAACCGGACGATCTCCTGGATGAGCCGCTTGCCGCCGTCGTCGGCCGGGTGGGACTTGCCCGCGATCACGATCTGGATCGGCCGTTCGGGGTGCAGCAGCAGGGCCTTCAGCCGATCCGGGTCGCGCATCATCAGCGTCAGCCGCTTGTAGGACGGCACCCGGCGCGCAAAGCCGATCGTGAGGACGTCGGGGTCCAGCACGCCGTCGATCCAGCCCAGCTCGGCGTCACTCGCCCCGCGGGTCCGCCAGGACTCCCGCAGCCGGCGGCGGGCGTCGAGCACGAGCCGCTCGCGCAGCACCCGCTTGACCCCCCACAGCAGGTCACCGGCGATGCTGTCGGCGTCCGCCGGGCTCAGCCCCTCCACCGACTGCGCGTCGGGGTGGGACCCGGGCGCCGGGGTGGCCAGCGCCAGCAGCTCCGGGGCGACCCAGCTGCCCGTGTGGACCCCGTTGGTGATGGAGGAGATCGGCACCTCGGGGGTGTCGATGCCCGCCCAGACCGCGTTGAACATCCCGCGGCTGACCTCGCCGTGCAGCAGGGAGACCCCGTTGCTGCGCTGGGCGAGACGCAGGCCCATCACCGCCATGTTGAACATCTCCGGGTCGCCGCCCGGGTAGTCCTCCCGGCCGAGCGCCACGACCGCCTCGACGGGCAGCCCCGGCGTGGCGTTGTCCCCGCCGAAGTGCGACCGCACGGCCTCCATCGGGAAGCGGTCGATGCCGGCCGGGACCGGGGTGTGGGTGGTGAAGACGGTGCCGGCCCGGACGGACTCCAGCGCGGCGTCGAGGGGGAAGCCGCCGTCCTCGACGAGCTCGCGGATCCGCTCGAGGCCGAGGAACCCGGCGTGGCCCTCATTGGAGTGGTAGACCGCCGGGGCGGGCGCGCCGGTGATCGCCGACCACGCGCGCAGCGCTCGGACGCCGCCGATCCCGAGCAGCATCTCCTGGTGCAGGCGGTGCTCCGACCCGCCGCCGTAGAGGCGGTCGGTGACGTCGCGCTCCGCGGGGGCGTTGTCCGCGATGTTCGAGTCCAGCATCAGCAGCGGCACCCGCCCGACCTGCGCGACCCAGATCTGAGCCGTGACCTGGCGGCCCCCGGGCAGCCCCACCGTGATCCGGGCGGGAACGCCGTCGGCGTCGCGCAGCAGCGCGAGCGGCAGCTCCACCGGGTCGAGCAGCGGGTACCGCTCGAGCTGCCAGCCGTCCGGGGACAGGGACTGGCGGAAGTAGCCGAGGCGGTACAGCAGCCCGACTCCCACCAGGGGGACCCCGAGGTCGCTGGCCGCCTTCAGGTGGTCCCCGGCGAGGATGCCGAGCCCGCCGGAGTACTGCGGGAGGGTGTCGGCCACCCCGAACTCCGGGGAGAAGTAGGCGATGGTGCCGGGTCCGTCGGCGTGCTCGGTCTGGTACCAGGCCGGCCCGGTGCGGTACCGCTCGAGGTCCGCGCTCAGCGCCGCGAGGCGGTCCGCGAACGCCGGGTCGGCGGCCAGCTCCTGCAGTCGGGCCTGGGGGACCTCGCCGAGGAAGCGCACCGGGTCCTCCCCGGACTCCCGCCACAGACGCGCGTCGATCGACGCGAACAGGTCCTGGGTCGGCTGGTGCCAGGACCAGCGCAGGTTCAGGGACAGCTCGCCCAGACCCGCGAGGGCCTCGGGCAGAGCGGTCCGCACGGTGAATCGTCCGATGGCACGCATGGGGCGCGACGCTAGCGGGCCGCGGGGCCGGAGGTCATCCGCTCAGGCGGGCGGGCCTCGCGTCGGCGCCTCGCCGGACCCGGCGCCCGAGCCGGTGGGCGCCCTCCGGGGGGACGCACCTCCCGCGGCTCGGTACGGTCCTCCGGTGACGGTTCCCCCAACCCGCCCGACCGTGCCCGCGCCGCGTACGGGCGGGTCCCAGGTCCCGGCGCGCCCGTCGCCCACCCGGCCGGCACCGGCGACGAAGACGGCGACGGTGACCGGTGCCGCCGCAGCGGTGAGTCCGGCGCCCGTGGCGACCGGACCTGCCGCGACCGTGACGCCGGCACCGGTGGCGACCGACACCGCCGCGACCGAGCCTGTCGCGACCGACACCGCCGCGACCGAGCCTGTCGCGACCGGGCCCGCCGAGCCCGTGAGCGTTCCGATCCCGCGCGCCCGCGGCGGGCGCATCCCGATCCAGGACGTGGCCCCGGTCCTCGACGCCGGGCTGCGGCCGGTCAAGGCGGTGCCGGGTGAGGCGTTCGAGGTGTCGGCGACGGTGTTCCGCGAGGGCCACGACAGCCTCGCCGCGGAGGTCGTGCTGGTGGGCCCCGACGGCGCCGAGCAGGCGCCGGTCCGGATGCTCGCCGGGGTGCCCGGGACCGACCGGTACCACGCCACCGTCGCCCCCGACCGCACCGGGGACTGGACGTACCTCGTGCAGGCGTGGGGCGACCCGTGGGCGACCTGGCTCCACGTGGCCGGCATCAAGATCCCGGCCGGCATCGACGTCGAGCTGACCTTCACCGAGGGCGCCCTGCTGTTCCGCCGGGCCGCCGCCGAGCGCCCGGCCGACGCCGGGGCGGCGCAGCTGCTCCGGGCCGCGGACCTCATGGGCGACAGCGCCTTCGGGATCGCCGAGCGCCTCGCGGTGGCCACCGGCACCGGCGTCCGGGCGCTCCTCGCCGCGCACCCGGTGCGCGACCTGCTCACCCGGTCGACACCGCTGCCGCTGCGGGTCTCGCGCCCGCGCGCGCTCACCGGCAGCTGGTACGAGTTCTTCCCCCGCTCGATCGGCGCGGCGGTCGACCCGGCCACCGGGGCGCTGCGCTCAGGCACCTTCGCCCAGGCCCAGGAGGGTCTCGAGCGCGCGGCCGCCATGGGCTTCGACGTGGTCTACCTGCCGCCGGTGCACCCGATCGGGGTCTCCTACCGCAAGGGCCCGAACAACACCCTGAGCCCGGGCCCGCACGACGTCGGCAGCCCGTGGGCCATCGGGTCCGCCGACGGCGGGCACGACGCGATCCACCCGGAGCTGGGCACCTTCGAGGACTTCGACGCGTTCGTGGCCCGCGCCGGCCAGCTGGGGCTGGAGATCGCCCTCGACTTCGCGCTGCAGGCGTCCCCGGACCACCCGTGGGTCACCGAGCACCCCGAGTGGTTCTCCCACCGCGCCGACGGGTCGATCGCGTACGCGGAGAACCCGCCGAAGAAGTACCAGGACATCTACCCGATCGCCTTCGACGAGGACTTCGACGGCCTGGTCGCGGAGACCGTCCGCCTGCTGCGGCTGTGGATGTCTCACGGGGTGCGCATCTTCCGGGTCGACAACCCGCACACCAAGCCGATCCTGTTCTGGGAGACCGTGCTCGCGGAGGTCTACCGGACCGACCCCGACGTGGTGTTCTTGTCCGAGGCGTTCACCCGGCCGGCGATGATGGCCGGCCTCGCCGGGGCCGGTTTCCACCAGTCCTACTCGTACTTCACCTGGCGGAACGCGAAGTGGGAGGTCGAGGCCTATCTCACCGAGGTGTGCGACGTGACGAGCCACGTCCTGCGGCCAAACTTCTTCGTCAACACCCCGGACATCCTCCCCACGTTCCTCCAGACCGGCGGGCCGGCCGCCTTCGCGATCCGCGCGGTCCTGGCCGCCACGGCCGCTCCGAGCTGGGGTGTCTACTCCGGTTTCGAGCTGTTCGAGAGCACCGGTCTCCGGCCGGGCGGTGAGGACTACCTGGACAGCGAGAAGTTCCAGCTCCGACCGCGCGACTTCGCCCTGGCCGAGGCCGAGGGCCGTTCCCTGGTCCCGCTGATCACCGCGCTCAACCGGGTCCGCCACGAGCACCCGGCCCTCCAGCAGCTCCGCGGCCTCGTGCTCCACTCCTCCCCCGACGACGCCGTCGTGGCCTACTCCCGGACCGTCGGCGACGACACGGTGCTGACGGTCCTCACACTCGACCCGGCCGCCGTCCGGGAGACCGTGGTCGAGCTCGACCTGGTCGCGATGGGACTGGTTCCCGGACAGGAGTTCGAGGTGCGCGACGAGCTGTCGGGCGAGGTGTACCGCTGGGGCGCGCGGAACTTCGTCCGCCTCGACCCGGGGGTCCGGGTCGGCCACGTCCTGACGGTGCTCCGGTGACCGTCGAGACGCGGCCGATGCCCGGCTCGCCGGGGGTCGCCGTGGCCGGCCACGAGCCGGCCTGGTTCCGGCGGGCCGTCTTCTACGAGGTCCTCGTCCGTTCGTTCGCGGACTCCGACGGCGACGGTACGGGGGACCTCAAGGGGCTCACCGACCGGCTGGACTACCTGCAGTGGCTGGGCGTCGACTGCCTCTGGCTGCCGCCGTTCTTCGCCTCCCCGCTGCGCGACGGCGGCTACGACGTCAGCGACTACTGCGACGTCCTGCCGGCGTTCGGCACCCTCCAGGACTTCCGGGCGTTCGTCGCGGCCGCCCACGAGCGCGGCATCCGCGTGATCATCGACTTCGTCGCCAACCACACCTCCGACGCGCACCCGTGGTTCCAGGCCAGCCGGGCCGACCCCGACGGGCCCTACGGCGACTTCTACATGTGGGAGAACGACGACACGCGCTACCCCGACGCGCGGATCATCTTCGTGGACACCGAGACGTCCAACTGGTCGTTCGACCCGGTGCGCAAGCAGTACTTCTTCCACCGCTTCTTCTCCCACCAGCCCGACCTCAACTACGACAACCCGGCCGTGCAGGACGCGGTGCTGGCGGCGCTGCGGTTCTGGCTGGAGCTCGGTATCGACGGCTTCCGCCTCGACGCCGTGCCGTACCTGTTCGCCCGCGACGGCACCAACTGCGAGAACCTGCCGGAGACCCACGCGTTCCTCAAGCGGGTGCGCTCGGAGATCGACGCCGGCTACCCCGACACGGTGATCCTCTGCGAGGCCAACCAGTGGCCGACCGACGTCGTGGAGTACTTCGGCGACCCGGCCACCGGCGGCGACGAGTGCCACATGGCGTTCCACTTCCCCGTGATGCCGCGGCTGTTCATGGCGGTCCGGCGGGAGTCGCGCTACCCGATCTCGGAGATCCTCGAGCAGACCCCGGCGATCCCGTCGCTGTGCCAGTGGGGGATCTTCCTGCGCAACCACGACGAGCTGACCCTGGAGATGGTCACCGACGAGGAACGCGACTACATGTGG
>CAXSIB010000208.1:0-6066 GCA_964237095.1 uncultured Actinomycetales bacterium | reverse complement strand
GGAAGCCTCACAGTGGGTCTTCCCGACCCCGGGCGGGCCGATGAGGACCACGTTGGTGGCCTGCTCGAGGAAGCGGAGCGACGCGAGGTCGCTGATCAGGGCCCGGTCCAGGCCGGGGCTGGCGTCGTAGTCGAGTTCGTCGAGGGTCCAGGGGGCGGGGAGGCTCGCGAACCGCAGCCGCCCGGTGCGCCGCCGGTCCTCGGTGGCCGCGACCTCGGCGTCCAGGAGCCGTTCGAGCGCCGCGGTGACCGACAGTCTCTCGGTGCGGGCGGCGTCCAGGACCGCGGGCAGGGCCTCGGCGGCGGTGGGGAGCTTCAGGTAGGCCAGGTGGGCGCGCAACCGCTGATAGGTCGCGGCCTGCCCACCGGTCATCGGCTCGGCGGTCACGGGGCGACCCTGCGGTCCCGCGCGGCGTCGGCCCAGACCGCGAGGTCGACCACGACCTCACGGCCGCCGGCGGGTCGGGTCGCAGCCGCCCGGCCTCGGCGAGCGCGGCGGGACTGGGTGGCCGGCGAACCTTCCGCCCGCAGGCCCGGTCGGTGGTGAACGCGGTGAGGACCGCGGGCTCCAACGCCCGCACGTGTCCGCTGTCGCGGACCACCGCTCCTGCGCCGTCGACGGCGCGCTCGTGGCGGGCCAGCACCACCCCGCCGGCGGTGGCGATGTCCAGCGCCGGCTGCCCGAGGCGGTGGGTCACGGTCACCGTCGTTCCGCCCAGCCCGGGCGGCACCGAGTACTGGTTCCCGGCGAACGCGACCAGCGCCTGCGCCGTGACGACCCGCTCGACGGTCAGCGTGGCCGGGAACCGCGGGGGCAGCGGCGCGAGGCCCTCGAGGGCGGCCAGGGCTGCGACGGTGGTGGTCTGCCCGTTCCGTTTCCGGGGCCGGACGTCGCCGACCCGGACGCAGAACCCGTCGAGTGATGCCTGCGCGGCGGCGATGGTGATGTCGTCGGGGAGGGTCCGCCACCACCGCTGCGCCGCGGAGTGGTTCGCTTTCTCCACCGTGCCCTTGCGGTTCCCGTGCCGCGGCGGGCACAGATCCACCCCGACCCCGTAGTGCTTCGCGACCACCGCGAACCCGGCGATGACCCGGCCGGTGGCGGGGCTCGCGACCGTGGCCATCCGGTCGAACCGCCACCGCTTCGGGAGCCCACCCAGGCAGGTCGAGACCTCGTGGAGTGCCTGCACGAGGTGGGCGTGGTCCTCGGCGTCGGCGAGGACCCCCCGCCACTTCCCCGACGCCGGTAGCGCTGCCACCAGCAGATGCGCGTGCGGCCCGGCGTCCCAGCCGGCGGGCGGGCCGGGGAGTTCCACCCAGTCCCACTGGACCTCCTCCCCGAAGGGGTGGTCGATCACCGTGTGGTCGCGGCCGGTCGAGGCCGAACACGGCTCGCAGTGCGGGCGCAGCCGGTGGACCCGCAGCCCGTGGGTGAACCGCGGATAGGACCGGTCGAACCCCAGGGCGACCGCCTCGTCGAACAACACCGTCGCCTACACGTGCGGATCGTCGGCGAGGCGCTGACGCAGATAGCCCACGAACGGCGCCAGGGGGTCCTCGCCGGCGGCGGCCCGGGCGCCGGCCGAGCGGTCGCCGGACAGATACCCCCGGACTGTCTTGCGGTCGTGGCCGAGATGGCGGGCGATCGCCGACACCGTCCATCCCTGCCGGGCCAGAGCGTGCACGTCCACGTCGTCCTCCTGTGTGAGCATCGAGCCGGGCTCCTTCGAGGTGCTGGTGGAGGTCAGAGACCGCCACCCTCGAAGGAGCCCGCCCGCACGCGACGACGCCACGCAGCGGGTGCCCAAGGTGGGGAAGTTCAGCGAGCAACTCCGGGAAGATTCACCCGAGCGCCATCACAGGACTGTCCCCACCGCAGAAGGCGGGTGTCGCCGCTGCGCCGGGGGAGTGAGGTCGGCTCGCGGCGTGCGCGGCGCCGGGACTGGACCCGGTGCTGCGGGAGGTTCTCACCACCGACGGCTGGACCCCCGGGGATGTGACCGCGGTCGCGGTGTGCCGGGGCTGCCCGGTCCGCGCGGGGTGGACCGCCCACGCTGCGGCGATCGACCAGAGGTCCGGGATCCGGGCTGGGCGCGGTACCTGGACCATGTCCCCACCCCGCGACCCGACGAGACGATGTCGTTGGCCGCGGGCGCAGTGAAGTGGTGACCCCGCGGGTGGACCCGGAGCTGACCGCCGCCGTCTGCCGGGCCGCCGCGTCAACGGTCGGCGCCCGCGTCGATCTGGTCGAGGTGGTGGTCGATCCGTTTGGACACCACCGGGTGGGTGCACTTGCCCGGTTCGGCCGCGGTGACCGCCGCCGTCACCGCCCTGCGCGCCCGCGGCCTGGACGCTGCCGCGGTCAACGACCACCGCGTCCACGTCACCGGGTGGAGTGTGCGGCTGCTGCGGTGGCGGCTCGGGGTCCTGCTCGCCGCCATCGACGACCTCACTGCCGCCACCGACCTCACCACCGACCTCGTCTGCTACCAGCATGACCGCCGGGTCGCCGCCGGTGTAGAGGTGGAGGGGTGGGCGGTGCTGGTCGACGTCGAAGCCGTCCTCCGCGCCGCGACTCCACTGCCGCACTCCGCGCTCCGGGTCGAGGACCTCGACACCCTTCTCGAGCTGACCGCCGCCGCCGAAGAAGGACGTGAACGGCTGATCGGGGTGCACCTCGACCGGGCCGAACACATCCTCGCGGTCCTCACCACCGGACCCGACCAGGACACTTGATCCACCGGCGGTGGCGCCACAACCACCCCGGCCCGGGGCCGACCGGCTATCAATTGGCTCCTGCAGCCCGACCGGCCTACCGTTGGAGTCGAACATCTTTTCGATTCGACGGGGTACGTCATGGCGGCATCAACCATCGCGTTCCGGGCCCGGGCGGCGACCGCCTCCGTCCGACCGGTCCGCCGACCCCGTGTCGAAGCAGGCCGCCGAACACCGACGCGCCTACGCGGCCACGGTGCTGCGGGGGTTGGCCCGCACCCAACAGGGCCGGCCCGTCGCTCAGGTCCGCCGGCTGGTCAAGGACGCCCTCACCCCCTCGGGATCCGCCTCCCATCCGCAGGGTGGGCGCAGTTGGTCACCGACCTCGTCGCCGGCCGACCCGTCACCCTCCCCTGACACCCAGCCCGGGGCGGGCGTGTCGCGGCCGGTGCTGTCAGCTGAGGGTGAGAACAGTGGACCGATGAACCACCTGGTCGATTCCGGATCCACATATGTCGGCGCAGGCGGCGGGGACCGGCGGGAGTTCGTCCTCCTCGACGACGACTCCGATCGGCCCGACCGGGTGATCCCGGACTGGGGAGTGCTGAGCGCGGTCGCCATCCGGGTCCAACGCCTGACCCTGCCGTCAGTAGCGGACAACGACCCTGGGCTCGAGGTGCTGGTGACCGTGGCCAACGCCGACAACGAAACCACCTACCTGCCCGCACTCGAGGCCGCCGGGTACGACTTGACCCTGCGACTGCCCGGCCACCGGGTCCTGACCCTGCCCGGCTGCGGGGTGCGAGTCCACGTCCGCGACGACGACGATCCCGCCGACGGCTTGACCGCGCTCCAGTAATTTGAGAGCGGTCCTCGGCCGGAGCGACGATTCGGTGCGGCGGTGGGTGTTGACCATGACCGCCTCGACCGGCGGCCACGACCGGGAGAAGGCCCGGCGCAGCTGACCTGCCGGCTCCGGTGAGGTCAGTGGCCGGAAGGGGTGCGCATCTTCCGCGGCGCGGTGGGGACCGGGCCGGTGGCACCCGCGGGGTCGGTGACCAGGGTGACCTGCGACACCCGCCGGAGACCTTCGGAGATCGGCTTGTGGGCTGCGGTGAGTTGGCGGACCTCTTGGCGGGCCCGTTCGACGAGAACCGGGGACACCCGCAGCACCTTCACCATGGCCACCCCTCCTCAGTCGAGCTGCTCCTCAGGATACCTACCCGTCCTCCTCGGTGGGCTGCAGCTCGACGTCCTGCCCGAGACCGAGCAGCTCGTCCACGGTGTCGGTCAGCTCACCGAGCTGGTCGGTGATCAGCTGGGCGGCCATCGGGGCGTACCGACCCGACTTGGCGTCGTCACGAAGCTGACGGAGGGCGACCAGGGCGATCTCATGTTCGGCGGTGCTGCGGGTGAGCCGGCTGCTGGCGTCCACGTACAGCAGCCGCGCCTGGTCCTCGTCGAACTGCCGGCGGCCCTCGTCGCGGTCCTCGCGTTGCTCGACCGCCGTGCGCCGGCTCGCTTGGCGCGCCCAGTACGCGCTGAGGATCGCCGCCGCCGCGGCGACCGCGGCGATCACTTCCGACACCCCACGACCGTAGGGGCTACACCGCCGGTCGTTCCCGTACCGCTCGCAGCCACGCGGTAGGGACCAGCCGGGTGCCGGTCAGCCGGCCCGGCTGGCCCGTCGCCCGGTGAGGACGTTGACGCCGGTGAGCAGGTAGGTGGTGCCGCCGGCGACGTTGCAGGCCTTGCCGGTGGTCTCGGCGATGTCCTCGCGGGAGACCTGGCCGAGGGTGTCCAGGCGCGTCGCGAGCTACAGCTGGGCCGCGGCCCCGGAGTCGGTCAGCGGCCCGGCCCGGCCCGGACGATCGGCCAGTCCAGGTCGGAGTCCTCAACGATCGCCTCGGCGTCCCGCTTGGCCGCCACACGGGTGCGGACGCGGCCGGGGCGTCGGCGGGCCGGTGGGCGTACATGCACGACAGGTGGATCAGCCGGCGGACCCGGCCGTCCGCATGGCCGGAGGACCACGGCGGTGCCGTCCCGGTCGACGTCGCGGCCCGCCGCCGAGCACGGGGGAGCCGGTGCGTTGATGACCGCCTCGCACCCCTGGAACAGCTCGGCGAGCCCGTCGGCGTCGAGGACGTCACCGACGGCCGGGGTGGTGATCTGGGGCCCCCGGGCCCAGCCCGCGGCGCAGGTCGAGCACGACCCGTGCGGTCTCCGGGTGGTGCACGACGCCGCGGACCGCGTGGCCGGAGGCGAACACGTGGCTGGAGATGATCCGGCCGACGCGGCCGGGGGCCGCCCAGGACACACACGACCCCCAGATCTCCGTTCTTTGTTGGGAGTCGGCGGGGACAGGATGTGGGCTCCGGTCGGCGGCCCGGCCGCGGCCGCATCTCGACGGTGCAGGAAAGCGCCGACGGGGGTCGAGGATGGGTTCGTGGCGGTGGCGGTGGACCCGGCGGCGGTAGGGCAGCTGTTCGGGCAGGGGCACACCGCGTACACGTTCACCACGACCGGCCTCCCGCGGCGGACACTCGGCGACATCTGGGCGTTGGCCGGGGCTGGCGGGCCGCCCGGGTCGCAGCCGCTGCGGGTGGTCGCGGTCCGCAGCAGGGTCGCCAAGGCGCGGCTGGTGGCATTGCTGCATCCGAGCAACCAACCCAAGACCCGGGCGGCGCCGCTCACGGTGATCCTGGCCGCCGACACCTGCGTCGAGATCCCCGGCGAGATCCCCGGCGACACCGCCGGCCGGGCCGGCGACGGGGGTGTCCACGATCAGCAGGTGATGGCCGACGCGGGCGTGCAGGTCGGGTGCTTCATCCTCGCCGTGCGCGCACTCGGACTCGGCGTCGGCCCCGTCGGCGGCCTGCACCGGGCCGGGGTGGACAGCGCCTTTTTCCCGGACACCGGACTGCGGACCCTGCTGGTCGTCAACATCGGGCAACCCGCCCCGGATGCGTTCTTCCCCCGTAGGCCCCGCCTGACCGCCAACGACGTCATCCGCATCGTCTGACTCCGACCCGACACCCACGAACACCGCCCGTGAGGCGGGAGATCGGGTGGCCTGTGGTGGTGACGGTCCGATGCCGCGGTGGTCGACAGCGCTGGTAGCCGTCCCCGGTCGACGGCCGGCCCGGGGAATCAGCTGACGGCGGCGGGGGAGTCTGGGTCACCCTGGCCGTCGCCAAGCTGACCGTCGAGGTCGTTGGCGGCCGGCTCGACCGCTTCGACCGAGGTGGCTGCCGGGTCGGGGAGCGGCGCCGGCATCTCAGCGACGATTCGGATCACCTCAGCCTGGGTCCACCGACGTGAGTGGTTGATCGCTGCCGGGGCGGTTTGTTCG
>CAXSIB010000207.1:0-6119 GCA_964237095.1 uncultured Actinomycetales bacterium | reverse complement strand
CCCGGGCGCGGGGCGGCGGCGCCGAACGGGGTCGCGGCCTCGGCGCGGACCGACGGCGTGGCGGCGGCGGCGATCCCGCCGCAGGCCGCCAGCACGACCCCGACCGTGAGCACGGTGGAGGAGAGCCGGGTCCGGGCCGCGGCAGCGTCCCGCGACGTGGGCGACGTGGACTGCCCGGTCGGATTCGCCGGGTTCGTCGGCGCCGCCGGGGACCTCGGGCGCACGTGCCGGCCGTCCGCCACCCCGCACCCACCTCCTCGACGCCACCGCGCGATTGCCCGCACCTCGCCCGCCACGCTAGGTCACCGGCCTGTCCGCGGCGAGATCCGGGCCGGTTCCTGTCCCCACTGTGGATCACGGCGTCCCCCGAGGACCCGCCGGCCGGGCGGCACCCCCCGTGTGCTACACGCTCAGTGACCGGCTTCGTGCCAGGTGGCTCCGCCCCCGACGGACACCTCGAGCGGGACCTCGAGGGCGGCCGCCGCCCCCATCTGGTCGCGGAGCAGGGCCTCGAGCTCGTCGTGCTCCCCCGGTGCGACTTCGCACACCAGCTCGTCGTGGACCTGGAGGAGCATCCGGGACGCCAGCCCACGCCGCCGGAGCTCGGCGTCGACCCCCAGCATGGCGACCTTGATCACGTCGGCGGCGCTGCCCTGGATCGGGGCGTTGAGGGCGGCCCGCTCGGCCATCTCCCGGCGCTGGCGGTTGTCACTCGTCAGGTCCGGCAGGTAGCGCCGGCGGCCGAGCAGGGTCGCGGTCCAGCCGGTCGAGCGCGCCGCCTCGACGATGCCCCGCAGGTAGTCCCGCACGCCGCCGAACCGGGCGAAGTACTCCTCCATGAGCCCGCGGGCCTCCTCGGGGCTGATCCCGAGCTGCTGGGACAGCCCGAACGCCGACAGCCCGTAGGCCAGGCCGTAGTTCATCGCCTTGATCCGGGCCCGCTGGGCGCCCGTCACCGTGTCGGCGGGGACGCCGAACACCCGCGACGCGGTCACGGCGTGGAAGTCCTCCCCGGACCGGAACGCCTCGATCAGACCCGCGTCGGCCGACACGTGGGCCATGATCCGCATCTCGATCTGGGAGTAGTCGGCGGTCAGCAGGCTCTCGTAGCCGGCGCCGACCACGAACGCCTCCCTGATCCGGCGGCCGGACTCGGTCCGGATCGGGATGTTCTGCAGGTTCGGGTCGGTGGACGACAGCCGTCCGGTGGACGCGGCCGTCTGGTTGAACGTCGTGTGGATGCGCCCGTCGGGGGCGACCGTCTCGAGCAGCCCGCGGACGGTGACCCAAAGCCGGGTCGCGTCGCGGTGCTCGAGCAGGTGGGCCAGGAACGGGTGCGCGGTCTGGGCGAACAGCGCGGCGAGGGCGTCGGCGTCGGTCGTGTAGCCGGTCTTGGTGCGCTTGGTCTTCGGCATGTCGAGCTCGTCGAAGAGGACGGTCTGCAGCTGCTTGGGCGACCCGAGGTTGAGGTCGTGGCCGAGGACCGCGAACGCCTCGCCCGCCGCCACCTCGATCCGGTCGGCGAAGGTGGCCAGCAGCTCCTCCAGCTTGGGCTGGTCGACGGCGATCCCGACGCGCTCGAGGCCGGCGAGCACCCCCGTCAGCGGCAGCTCGACCTCGGTGAGCAGCGCGGTCGCGCCGCGCTCGGCGAGCACGGCCGCCAGGACCGCGCCCAGCTCGAGCACCGCGCGGGCCGCGACCATCGCGACCCCGGCCGCGGCGGGGGTGTCGGAGACCTCGGCACCGGTCAGGTCGAGGGTCAGCTGCTCCTGCTCGGGGTCCTCCAGGCGGAGCTCGCGGTGGAGCAGGCGGACCGCGAGGTCGGCCAGGTCGTAGGACTTCTGGTCCGGGGCGGCCAGGTAGGCCGCGAGCGCGGTGTCCATGACGACCCCGCCGAGGGCCAGCCCGCGGGCCGCGAGCGCGAGGGACGGGCCCTTGACGTCGTGCATGACCTTGCCGGTGCCCGGGTCGGCGAGCCAGGCCGCCAGGGCCGCGTCGCCCGCCGGGTCGAGCCCGGCCGGGTCCAGCCATGCGTCGGCGCCGTCCGGCGCGGCGACCGCGAGCCCGGTCACGTCGCCGGTCCCCCGGCCCCAGGTCCCGCCGACCGCGACCCCGCTGGTGGTCCCCGCCGGGGCGTGGGCCGCCAGCCAGCCGGCGACCTCACCCGGCTCGAGCACCGTCCCGCTGACGTCGAAGCCGCCCTCGGTCTCCGGCTCGGCGGCCTGCAGCGTCGCGAAGAGGCGCTCGCGGAGCACCCGGAACTCCAGGGAGTCGAACACCTGGTGGACCTCGTCGCGGTCCCAGGAGCGCAGCACGAGCTCCGGCGGGGTGAGCGGCAGGGGGAGGTCCCGGATGAGCCCGTTGATGGACCGGTTGCGCACCACGTCGGCGAGGTGGTCGCGGACGCTCTGCCCGGCCTTGCCCGGCAGCTCGTCGACGTGGCGGACGAGGCCGTCGAGGTCCCCGTACTGCGCGATCCACTTGGCCGCGGTCTTCGGCCCGACCCCGGGCACGCCGGGCAGGTTGTCCGACGTCTCCCCGACCAGCGCGGCCAGCTCCGGGTACTGCGCGGGGGCGAGCCCGTACCGCTCGACGATCGCGGCCGGGTCCATCCGGGCGAGGTCCGAGACGCCCTTGCGCGGGTACAGGACGGTGACGCGGTCGCTGATGAGCTGGAACGCGTCCCGGTCGCCGGAGACGACGTAGACGTCGTACCCGAGGGCCTCGGCCTGGGTGGCGAGGGTGCCGATGACGTCGTCGGCCTCGAAGCCCTCCATCTCGATCATCGGGATCCGCAGCGCGGTCAGGACCTCCTTGATGAGGTCGACCTGCCCGCGGAAGGCGTCGGGGGTGGTGGTGCGGTTCGCCTTGTACTCGCTGTACTGCGCGGCCCGGAAGGTCTGGCGGGACACGTCGAAGGCGACCCCGAGGTGGGTGGGGGCCTCGTCGCGCAGGACGTTGATGAGCATCGAGGTGAACCCGAAGACGGCGTTGGTCGGCTGCCCGGTCTTGGTCGAGAAGTTCTCCACCGGCAGCGCGAAGAACGCCCGGTAGGCGACGGAGTGCCCGTCGAGCAGGAGCAGGCGCGGCCGGTCGTCCGGCCCCCGCCCCGCCTTGGCGCCGGCCTTCGCCGCGGCCTTCCTCGCCGGCGCGCGGGTGGCCTTCTTCGCCGGGACGCGGGTCGCGGTGGGGGTCTCGGCGGCCATGGGGCGACCCTAGAGGCCGGCACCGACACGGTCGCCCGCGTCGGTCTCCGCCCCGGTCCCCGCCCTCAGTTCTCGCCGAGGTAGGTGCGCCGGACCCCGTCGTCGTGGAGCAGGTCCTGGCCCGTCCCGGACATGGCGACCGCGCCGACCTCCAGGACGTAGCCCCGGTCGGCCAGCGACAGGGCCGCGAGGGCGTTCTGCTCGACCAGCAGCACGGTGGTGCCCGTCCGGCGGAGGTCGACGATCGTGTCCATGATCGTGGTCGTCATGATCGGCGAGAGGCCCATCGACGGCTCGTCCAGCAGCAGCAGGCGCGGCCGGCTCATCAGCGCGCGGCCCATCGCGAGCATCTGCTGCTCCCCGCCGGAGAACAGCCCCGCGGCCTGGCTGCGGCGCTCCCCCAGGATCGGGAACATCGCGAACACCCGCTGCAGGTCGTCGTCGGTCTTCGCGCCCCGGCCCCGGGAGAACGCGCCGAGGAGCAGGTTCTCCTCGACGCTCATCCGCGCGAAGACGTGGCGGCCCTCCGGGGAGTGCCCGATGCCCATCGCGGCCAGCTTGTGCGCCGGGGTGCCGTCCAGGCGGGTGCCGTCGAAGTGGACCGAGCCGCCCGCGACCGGCACCAGGCCGGAGATGGCCCGCAGGGTCGTGGTCTTGCCGGCCCCGTTGGAGCCGACCAGGGTGACGACCTCGCCCTCGCCGACGCTGAACGAGATGCCCTTCACCGCCTCGACCGCGCCGTAGCGGACCACCAGGTCGCGGACCTCGAGCAGCGGGCTCACGGCGTCACCGCCGCCGGCGGGGCGCCGGGGGTCTCGGGGGTGTGGGGAGCCTCAGGGGCGTCGGGGGCGACGCCGAGGTAGGCCTCGATGACCTTCGGGTCGGACTGGACCGCCGCCGGGACCCCCCGCGACAGCACCTCGCCGCGGGCGAGCACCGTCACCTCGTCGCAGAGGTTGAAGATGAAGCGGATGTCGTGCTCGATGACGACGATCGAGACCCCCCGGTCACGGATGGAGCGCACGAGGTCGGCCGCGGCGCGGGTCTCCTGCGGGTTCATGCCCGCGGTCGGCTCGTCGAGCAGCAGGACGCTCGGGTCGGTGGCCAGCGCGCGGGCGATCTCGAGGCGGCGCTGGTCGCCGTAGTTGAGGTTGCGGGCCAGCTCGCCCGACACCTTCGAGAGGCCGACGAAGGAGAGCAGCTCCCGGGCGCGGTCGCGGGACTCCCGCTCCTCCCGCCGGAACAGCGGGCCGTGGCCGATGGCCGCGAACACCCCGGCCCTCGTGCGGGCGTGGCGGGCGACGAGGACGTTCTCCTCCGCGGTCATCGTCGCGAAGAGCCGGATGTTCTGGAACGTCCGGGCGAGCCCCGCCCGGGTGACCAGGTGCGGCTTGGACGAGAGGACCTTCCCGTCGAGGTGGATGACCCCCGACGTCGGCTTGTAGAGCCCGGTGAGGCAGTTGAAGAACGTCGTCTTGCCGGCGCCGTTCGGGCCGATCAGCCCCGCGATCTGACGGTCGGCCACCGCGAAGTCGACCTCGTTGACGGCCAGCAGGCCGCCGAACCGCATCGTGATCTTCGACGCGGTCAGCACGTCGCCGCGGGCGGCGGTGCCGCCGGCCGCCCCGTCCCCGAGGCCGAGAGCGGTGCTCACAGGACCCCCTCCGGCTCGGTCCGCACGACCGGTGGTGGTTCGTCGGTCTCCGTGTGCAGCTCCAGGCGGCGCCGCGTCGAGGGCAGCAGGCCCTCGGGCCGGAAGCGCATCACGATGATCAGCGCCAGACCGAACACGAGCAGGCGGTTGCTGTCGAGGAACCGCAGCTTCTCCGGGAGCAGCGCGAGGATCGTCGAGCCGAGGATCACCCCGGGGATGTTGCCCATGCCCCCGAGCACGACCGCGGCCACCAGCAGGGTGGACTGCTGGAAGACGTAGCTGTCGGGTGAGGCCAGGGTGTCGGCGTGCGGCCGGATGGCACCGCCGAGACCGGCCAGCAGCGCACCGCCGGCGAAGGCGAGCAGCTTGAGCCGGTAGGTGCTGATGCCCATCGCCTCCGCGGCGGTCTCGTCCTCCCGGATGGCCACCCACGCGCGGCCGATCCGGGACCGGCTGACCCGGCCGACCGAGAAGACGATCAGCGCGACGAGGACCAGCAGCAGCAGGTAGTAGTTGCTGAACGTGGTGACCGGGATGCCGAAGAGCTGGTGGCTGTCGTTGAAGCTGAAGCTCCCGATCTTGATCGGCCCCACCCCGGGCAGCCCGTTGTCGCCGCCGGTCACGGCCGGCCCGTTCGTGCCGTCGAGGTTGCTCACGACCTGGTGGAATATCTCGCCGAACGCGAGGGTGACGATGGCCAGGTAGTCCCCGCGCAGCCGCAGCGTCGGCAGCCCGATCAGGACACCCAGCAGCGCCGAGACCACCCCGCCGGCGAGGAACGCGACGAGGAACGGCGGGTGCCACCAGTCCGGGGCCGAGGGCGCGCCCGACAGGATCGCCGACGTGTACGCCCCCGCCCCGACGAACGCGACGTAGCCGAGGTCGAGCAGCCCGGCGTAGCCGATGACGATGTTCAGCCCGATCGCGGCCGCCGCGAACACCAGGATCTGGTAGGCGATCGACATGTTGGTGTCGTTGCCGTTCTGCGTCAGCGGGAACGCGGCGGCGCCGAGCAGCGCCGCGATCGGGACGACGCCCCGGTGCCGCTCGGACATCCGCGAGAACCAGGCGCTCAGCCCGACCCGGTGGGCCACGAACGCGACCGAGCCGACGAACACCACCTTGGCCACGAAGAGCACGGCCTCGGGCTCGCCGAGCAGGACCGACGCCACGTAGACGCAGAGGGCGATCCCCAGCACCAGCAGGCCGATCTCGACGGCCGCCGGGAGCACGACCGGCCGGCGGCCGCGCGCGCCGCC
>CAXSIB010000206.1:0-6125 GCA_964237095.1 uncultured Actinomycetales bacterium | reverse complement strand
GCCGTGCCCTACACCCTCACCCGCCTCGGCACCGTGATGACCCCCGATGCCGGCGACCCGCTCGAGGCCGAGGGGGTGCTCAACCCCGCCAGCGGCCGTGACCCGGACGGCCGGCTCTACCTGCTGCCGCGGATGGTCGCCGCGGGCAACGTCTCGCGGGTGGGGCTCGCCGAGGTCGAGCTCACCGACGGCGTGCCCACCGGGGTCCGTCGCGACGGCGTCGTCCTGGCGCCGGACGAGCTGTGGGAGCGCGGGGACCAGAGCGCCGGGGTCGAGGACCCCCGCGTGACCTTCGTCGCCGCGCTGGGGCTGCACGTGATGACCTACGTCGCGTTCGGCCCGCTGGGACCGAAGACCGCGCTGGCCGTCTCGACCGACCTGCGGACGTGGCGCCGCCTCGGGCCGATCCACTTCCGGTACGCCCCCGAGCTGGGCACCGACCTGAACCTGTACACCAACAAGGACACCAGCTGGTTCTCCGAGCCGGTCACCGCGCCGGACGGGCGGAGCTGCTTCGCGCTCCTGCACCGCCCGAGCTGGGACCTCGCCTCGGTCCGCCCGGGCGAGGGCGTCCGCGCCCCGCGGGGAGTGACCGACACCCGCGCCGGGATCTGGGTGTCGTTCGTCCCCGTCGCCGACGTCCTCGCCGACCTCACGGCGCTCACCTCCCTCGGCCAGCACCGGTCCGTCGCCGGGAGCGTGTACCCGTTCGAGGCGCTGAAGATCGGCGGCGGGCCGCCGCCGCTGCGGGTGCCCGAGGGCTGGCTCCTGCTGCACCACGGGGTCACCGGCACGATCGTCGAGGGCTTCGAGCCGCAGAAGGACGTCCACTACCGGGCCGGGGCGATCATCCTCGACGCCGATGACGTGACCCGGGTCCTCGCCCGGACCCCCGAGCCCCTGCTGGTCCCCGAGACCGGGTCCGAGCAGCGCGGCACCGTCGACAACGTCGTCTTCCCGACCGCGATCGAGGAGGTCGACGGGCAGCGGTACGTGTTCTACGGGATGGCCGACGCCCGGATCGGCGTCGCCCGCCTCGACCACACCGCCTGACCCGCGGACCGCCGGTCGCGGCCGCCCGGCCGCGACCCCGGCGGTCAGCGGCGGCTGGCCGCGAGCTGGTCGCCGATGAACGTGCGCGCGTGGCGGGCGAGGTCGTCGCCGTCGGTCCAGAGGTCGCGCCAGATCGCCAGGTCGCTGGACAGGCCCGCCATCACCACCGCGGACGAGAAGGACTCGAAGGTGATCGGCCCGGTGTAGTCGATGTCCGCCAGGGCGTGGAAGAACGAGCCGAAGTCGAGGTGCCCGGCGCCGAGGTGGCCGCGGTGGTTCTCCCCGACGTGCACGTACACGAGGCGCTCGGCGGCCTCGTGGACGGGCCGGACGAAGTCGGCCTCCTCGATGTTCATGTGGTAGGTGTCGAGGTGGACACCGACGTTGTCCTCGCCGATGTCGTCGGCCAGGGCGAGCGCGTCGTGGGCGGTGTTGACCACGTTCGTCTCGTACCGGTTGCACACCTCGAGCCCGAGGGTCATGCCCAGCGCGGCGGCCTCGCGGGCCAGTGGCCGCAGCACCGACACGACGTTGCGCCGGCCCGCGGCGGTGAGCGGGCGGCTGTACTTCCCGAGGGCGCTGTACAGCGCGCCGGTGAGGACCGTGCCGCCGAGGGCGTGGGTCACCGCGAGCGACGCGTGCAGCAGCTCCTCCCCGCGCGCGACGACGGCCGGGTCCGCACTCGAGATGTCGGCGTCGAACGCGAGCCCGCGGGAGCAGGCCACCTGCAGCTCGGCGGCCTCGAGCGCGGCGCGGGCCGCGGGGGCGTCGATCGCCACCGAGTCGTGGACGGACAGCTCGAGCAGGTCGTAGCCGGCCGCCCTGGTCCGGGCGATCGCCTGCTCCACCGACGCGGGTGAGGTGTCACCCACGAAGACCAGGGCGTGGACGCCGATGGGGTTGGCGGCCGCGGTGTCGCTCATGGAGGTCCTCAGTCCGTGGGAGGGGTCAGGACGCCGCTCGGTGGGAGTGGTCACCGGCGGTGGTCATCTTCCTCGTGGTGCGGCGGTGACTGTCGCGCGCGACGGGCGTGTGACGGGTCCACGACCGGCGACCGTCCGCGCCGCCGCCGCCGGCGGCGGCGGGCCGATCCGGGCCGTCGGGGTTCCTGCGGCCGCCGAGTGCGCACGTCCACGACGACTCGGGGCGGGTGGGACCGGTGGGGTGTCACTCCCGTCCCTCCCGCCCCGACTCGTCCTCGGTGTGTCCGCGCCCGCCCACCGGCGGCACGGGCGTTCGCTGTGGGAGGAACGGCGTGCCGGAACAACGGGGACCCGCCCGACCTTGAGTGATCGTGACTCAACCCCATGGAGGGTCGGACGACATGACTCAGACACCTGACACCACTGCCACCCACCAGCACGACACGACCGGGACGCTGCGGCTCCCGGTCCTCTCCCTGACCGACCAGGTCGTCCTGCCCGGGATGGTCGTCCCGGTCGAGCTCGACGCGACCGCCCAGGCCGCCGTCGACGCGGCCCGCGCCGGCGCCGACGGCCGCCTGCTCCTGACCCCGCGCCTCGCCGACCGCTACCCGTCCTACGGGACCGTCGCGACGGTCGAGCAGCTCGGCCGGCTCCCCGGCGGCGGGCCCGCCGCGGTCCTGCGCGCGGAGACCCGCGCCCGGATCGGGCAGGGCGTCTCCGGACCCGGAGCCGCCCTGTGGGTCGAGGCCGAGCTCGTCGAGGGCCGACCGGCCACCGACGCCGAGGCGTCCAAGAAGATCGAGGAGCTCACCGAGGACTACCGCGCGCTCGTCGTCGCCGTCCTCGAGCGCCGCAACGCCTGGCAGATCATCGACTCGGTCAAGCAGATCACCGACCCGTCGACCCTGGCCGACACCGCGGGCTGGTCGTCCTACCTGAGCAACGAGCAGAAGCGCCAGATGCTCGAGACCCCCGACGTCGCGACCCGCCTGACCACGCTGATCGGCTGGACCCGCGAGCACCTCGCGGAGGTCGGCGTCTCGGACAAGATCCGCGACGACGTCCGCGAGGGCATGGAGAAGAGCCAGCGGGAGTTCCTGCTGCGCCAGCAGCTCGCCGCGATCCGCAAGGAGCTCGGCGAGGGCGAGCCCGAGGGCGCGGAGGACTACCGCGGCCGCGTCGAGGCCGCCCCGCTGCCCGAGAAGGTCCGCGAGGCCGCGATGCGCGAGGTCGCCAAGCTCGAGCGCGCGAGTGACCAGAGCCCCGAGTCGGGCTGGATCCGCACCTGGCTGGACACCGTCCTGGAGCTGCCGTGGGGCGAGCGCACCACCGACTCGACCGACGTCGACGCCGCCCGCGCGGTGCTGGACGCCGACCACCACGGCCTGGACGACGTGAAGGACCGGATCGTGGAGTACCTCGCGGTCCGTTCCCGGCGCGCCGAGCAGGGGTTGCAGGTCGTCGGCGGCCGCGGCTCCGGTGCGGTGCTCGCCCTCGCCGGTCCCCCCGGGGTCGGCAAGACCTCCCTCGGGGAGAGCGTCGCCCGTGCCCTCGGCCGGAAGTTCGTCCGGGTCGCCCTCGGCGGCGTCCGCGACGAGGCCGAGATCCGCGGCCACCGCCGCACCTACGTCGGCGCGCTGCCCGGCCGCATCGTCCGCGCGGTCACCGAGGCCGGCACGCTGAACCCGGTCGTCCTGCTCGACGAGATCGACAAGCTCGGCTCGGACTACCGCGGCGACCCCGCGGCGGCCCTCCTGGAGGTGCTCGACCCGGCGCAGAACCACACGTTCCGCGACCACTACCTCGAGCTCGACCTCGACCTGTCCGACGTCCTGTTCATCGCGACCGCGAACACGATCGACTCGATCCCCGCGGCCCTGCTGGACCGGATGGAGCTCGTCACCCTCGACGGCTACACCGAGGAGGACAAGGTCGTCATCGCCCGACAGCACCTGCTGCGGCGCCAGCTCGACCGCGCGGCGCTGACCGACACCGAGGTCACCGTCGACGACGAGGCCCTGCGCCTGATCGCCGCCGAGTACACCCGCGAGGCCGGCGTCCGCCAGCTCGAACGGGCCCTCGGCAAGGTCCTCCGCAAGGTCGCGACGAAGCTCGCGGGCGGCGCGCAGACGCCGGTCGCGATCACCGCGGAGACGCTGCACGACTACCTCGGGCGTCCCCGGTTCACCCCGGAGAGCGCCGAGCGCACCTCGGTCCCCGGGGTCGCCACGGGGCTCGCGGTCACGGGTCTCGGCGGTGACGTCCTCTTCATCGAGGCCGCGGCGCCGGACGCGACCGGCAGTGCCACCACGGGTGCCGGCACCGCCGGCACCGAGGGCGCGCGGTCGGGCCGCGGCGGGCTGACCCTGACGGGTCAGCTCGGCGACGTGATGAAGGAGTCGGCGCAGATCGCGCTGTCCTACCTGCGCTCGCACGCCGCCCAGCTGGGCATCGACGTGAGCCCCCTGGACCACGGGGTGCACATCCACGTACCGGCCGGGGCGGTCCCGAAGGACGGGCCGTCCGCGGGGGTCACGATGATCACCGCGCTCACGTCGCTCGCGACCGGTCGCCCGGTCCGGTCCGACGTCGCGATGACCGGTGAGGTCACGCTGAACGGGCGGGTCCTGCCGATCGGCGGGGTCAAGCAGAAGCTGATGGCCGCCCGGCGCGCCGGGATCACGACGATCTTCCTGCCGGCCCGCAACGGCCCGGACCTGGACGACGTCCCCGCCGACGTGCTGGCCGCGCTCGACGTCCACCTGGTCGCCGACGTCGCGGACATCCTCGCCCTGGCCCTCGAGCCGGTGGCCGGGACGGCCGCGACGGCAGCACCCGCGGCCCCCCAGCTGGCCGTCGCCGCCTGAGCGGGCCCGCACCACGCCGGTGCGGTCCGGCCCCCCGCCGGGCCGCACCGAGCACGACCACCTGACGCCGCAGCGGGTCGGAGCCCTCGCTCCGGCCCGCTGCGGCGTCCTCGGACACCCGCTGAGCAGCCGGTGAGCCGGGCGGCGGACGTCGGCCGGGATCATGATGGCGGGGTGGATGCCGACGACATGTCATCGCAGGACTGGACGTACGAGCGCGCCGACCGTGCCCCCGGCCACGACGAGGTGACCCTCTACTTCCACCGGACCGACGTCATCACCGCCCAGACCAAGGTCACGCTGCCCGACGCGGCCGCGGCCGTCACGTGGGCCGCGCAGCGCCGGTTCCCCGATCCGAGCAACGACCTCGGTCCCGACGGCGGCAGCCGGTTCGCGCAGCCGGGCCAGAAGATCGACTGACCGGCCCCACCCACTCCTCTCGACGGCCGGCAGCGGGGTCGAGAAGATCGCTGCCCGGAACCCTCCTCAACGGGTCCGCGATGGCATACCGTCGGAACGTCTCGTGCGCCAGTCAGACAGCGGCTCGCACATCCGTTGTCAGGACCGGCCGAGCGAGGTGTCGTGTGAATCCGTGGTCCTTCCCGCCCCCCGGGGGCGGTCCCGTGCGTCTCACCGCCGGAACCGGGCGCTCCCGGCGTCCGGTCGCGGCGGTCGACCTGCCGACCTCGCTGCTCGCCGAGGCCTCCGACGCCGTGCTGGCGCAGCACGTCGTCGGGATCGCCGTCGGCATCCTGCTGGCCCAGCGCCGCTGCAGCCCCCACCGGGCGATGGGCATCCTCATCGACATCGCCACCCGCAGCGACCGTTCCGTGGTCGACGAGGCGCACCGGGTCGTCGAGAACCAGGCCCGCCGCAGCCCGCCGCCGGTCGAGTCCGACCCGGGTCGGGCCCGATTCCGGTCCGGCGCGGTCCGCCCCGGACTCACGCGGTCCGCGACGGTCCGCTCCGCCCGACCGCCCCGCTGAGGTCCTCGTCCCGCCGGCCGGTCAGCCGCCGAGTGGGGACGGCCGGTGCCCGGCGGGTCGCTCAGGCGCGGCGGAGCCTGACGGTCAGGACCTGGAACGGGCGCAGGGAGAGCGCCATCGAGCCGTCGGTGGCCACCGCGAGAGCGCTGCTCTCAGCGACCGGGCCGCCGGCTCCAGCAGCGCCGCTGTCGGCGAGCGGCCGCTCGAGGAGGTCCTCGGACTCCGCGGACGCCACCGGGAACGCGGCGTGCAGCCGGGTGCGCGCGTGCCCGCCGAGGGACTCGTAGAGCCGG
>CAXSIB010000205.1:0-6130 GCA_964237095.1 uncultured Actinomycetales bacterium | reverse complement strand
GACGCCCGCACCAGCGCCGCGGTCGCGGCCGACGTCTCCACCCACGGCGGCTGACGGGACCGCGCCGCGGCCGGCGGGTCACCCCCGACCGGCCGGCGACCCCCGGCCGCACCGGAGGCCGTCGGTGAGCATGCTGCCGGGATGACCGACGACCGGAGCGGCGCCGCCGCCCGCGCCGGCCTCGGACGCCACGTCCTGCAGACCGTCGTGGGGAACACCTTCCCGCCGCTGGCCGCGCTGGTCACCGCGCCCGTGCTCGCCCGGGGTCTCGGCGTGGACGAAGGCGGCCAGCTCGCCGCCGGGGTCGCGCCCTACCTGCTGCTGTCGGTGGTCGGCGCGGTCGGCCTGCCCGACGCGGTGACCCACCTCGTCGCCCGCCGGCCCGCGGCGGCGCGGGCCGGGCTCGCCGCGATCCTGCGCCTGCTCACGGCCGCGGGGATCCTCGCGACGCTCCTGGCCGTCGCCCTGGCGGGCCGGCTCAGCGGCGGCAGCCACCTCGTCGCGCAGCTGATCGTCGTCGGCTCGCTGTCCATCACCCCGACGCTGTACCTCGGTGCGCTGCGCGGGGTGGCCGCGGGGCTGAAGCGGTGGGACCTGGTGGCGCGCGAGAAGCTCGTCTCGTCGGCGGCCCGCCTCGCCGCGATCGTCGCCCTGGACCTCGGCGGCCGGCTGACCCCGCTGAGCGCGGGGCTGGTGCTGACGATCGGGCCGCTGGCCGGGATCGCGGCGTACGCCCGGCTGCTGGCGCGGCTGCGCCGGCCGCCCGCCCGGACTGCCGCCCCCACCGATGCGGCGGCAGCGGCCGCGACCGCCGACGCGACCGCCGACCCGCGGCCGCTCGCCCGGTACGGCGCGAGGATCTGGATCGGGGCCATCGCCGGGATCCTGCTGTCCCGGCTCGACCAGACCCTCGTCACCCCGCTGTCCGGGACGTTCGCCCTCGGCCTCTACACCGTGGCCGTCAACATCAGCGAGGTCCCGCTGATCATCAACGACGCCGTGCGCGACGTCGTGTTCTCCGCGGACTCCACGGACTCCGCGGACGCCCGCCTGACCCGCGCCGCCCGCCTCTCGACCCTGGCGTGCGCCCTGGTCGGGCTCGTCGTCGCCGCCAGCCTCCCGCTGTGGCTCGGGCCGCTGTTCGGGGCCGAGTTCCGCCCGGCGCTCGGAGCGACGTGGGTGCTCATCGCCGCCGTCGTCCTCGGCACCCCGGGATCGGTCGCGGGGGCGGGTCTGAGTGCCCGCGGGCGCCCCGGACTGCGCAGCCTGTCGCTGCTCGTCGCGTGCGTGCTCAACGTCGTCCTGCTCGTCGTGCTGCTGCCCCCGCTCGGAGCGCTGGGCGCCGCCGTCGCCACCCTGGCGGGCAACGTGCTGTCCAGCCAGCTGAACGTCCAGGCGCTCCACAGGCACTTCGGCGTGCCGGTGCGAGACTTCTACGGGCTCCGGCGCACCGATCGCGTCCTCGTCGCGACCACGGCCCGGCGGACCCGGACGGCGATCTCGACGAGGAGGACACGGTGACGGCCACGGACGACCGGGCGGAGTCCGACCGCCTGCTCGCACTCGGCGCGGCCTTCCTCCGCCTTCCCCGCGCGCAGCAGCTCAGCATGGTCGGGGCCCGCGCCCTCGTGCCCCGCCTGGAGATCGCGAACCGCCGGAGCCGCCGCAGCGTCCTCGGCGCCGTGCCGGTGGTCGTGTCGCTCACGACCTACGGCGCCCGCCTCGCCCAGGTCCACCTGACGATCGAGTCGATCGCGCGGTCCCGGCAGCGCCCGCGGCGCCTCATCCTCTGGCTCGACCGCGACTCCGAGGCCGAGATCCCCCAGCAGCTGCAGCGCCTGGTCGACCGCGGGCTGGAGCTGCGCCGCTGCGACGACCTCGGGCCCTACAAGAAGGTGTTCCCGTACGCGGAGTCCGAGGTGGAGCACGCCGTCCCCCTGGTGTCCGCCGACGACGACATCCTGTACCCACAGGACTGGCTGGCCCACCTCGTCGCCGGCCACCGCGACACACCCGACACCGTCAGCTGCTACCGCGCCCGGGTGATCGCCTTCACGGACGGCGGGCTGGCGCCCTACGCGAGCTGGGAGCTGGCCCGCACGACGACGGCCCGCCAGCACCACTTCGCGACCGCGCACTCCGGCGTGCTGTACCCGCCGCGCTTCCTCGACGCCCTCCGCGACGCGGGGCTGGCGTTCCTCGCGGTGAGCCCCCGCGCGGACGACGTGTGGCTGCACCACATCGCGCTGCAGAACGACTTCGCGATCCGGCAGCTCCACGCGCGGGCCCGCGAATTCCCGGTGATCCCGTGGTCACAGGAAGTCAGCCTGACGGTCAGCAACGTCGGCGCGGGGATGAACGACACCTATCTCCGCCAGACCTACACCGCCGACGACCTGGCACGCATCCACGCCAGCATCGACCGTGCGGCCACCGGCTGACCGCCGCCGGTCACCTTCCGGTCACCGATGGTCGACGCCTCGATCCGAGGCTCGACCGACCCCGGGAAAGGCCTGCCGTGGCCGGCCGATGGGGGACGCCCATGTGGTGATCATGTGAACGGTCGGTTACCGTCGACCAGCGATCAGACCGGGGCGTCGGGTGTTCGACCGCAGGCTTCCATCGCCCCGGTGTGCAGACGGGTGTGCCGCACCCGTGCCCAGGTCCGACCGTCCACGAGGAGCACCCCGTGCCCGAGACCCTCCGCGACCGACTGCGCGAGCAGCTCCCCCGGACGTTCTACCGCCGTCTCGTCGGAGCCCGTTTCAACCACCGGCCCGTCCACCTGAAGCACCCCGTCAGCTGGACGGACAAGCTCGCGTGGCGGATGCTCAACGACCGCCGCGAGCTGCTGAGCTGGACGTGCGACAAGCTCGCGATGAAGCAGTACGCGCAGGAGCTGGTGCCCGACCTCAGGACCGCCGAGACGTACTGGGCCGGGACGGACGTCGCTGAGCTGGCGGCGGTGGATCTCCCGCCCCGGTGGGTGTTCAAGCCCAACCACCGGGCCGGCGTCATCCACTTCGGCGAGGGCGCCCGGGCGGACGTCGACGGCCTGCGGACGCTGTCCCGGGGCTGGCTGGACGACTTCCAGGGCGCATCGCTGGGCGAGTGGGCGTACTCCCGTGCCCGCCGGCTGCTGGTCGTGGAGGAGCGCCTCGGCGGCACCGCGGTCCCGGTGGACTACAAGTTCTACGTGTTCGCCGGCGAGGTCGTCGCGGTCTCCGTCGACTACCACCGGTTCACCGACCACCACGTCACCCGGGTCTACAGCCCCGACTGGGAACCGCGGCCGTGGGCGTTCTGCTTCCCGCCCGGACCCGTCGCGGAGCCCCCGGCCTCGCTGGACAAGATGCTGTCGATCGCCGCGACCCTCGGCTCGCCGTTCGACTTCATCCGCATCGACCTCTACGAGACCGAGGGCCAGGTGGCACTGGGCGAGCTGAGCCCGTACCCCGGCGGCGGAGCGGCCAAGTACCTCCCCCACGACATCGACAAGCAGCTGGGCGCGCTGTGGACGCTCCCCGTGCTGGACCGCGACGGCCGAGCGGTCGGCAGCTAGGCCCTCGACGACCCCACCGGCCGGCACCCCGGCACCACCGCACCGCACTGCACCGCACCACAGCACCGACACCACCCCAGGGCGGGTGTCACCACCGAACACGGTGGTGGCACCCGCCCTGTGCGTCGTCCCGCGCTGTCCCCGTCGCGCTGTTTCCCCTGCTGCTCCTCCGGGCACCGACCCGTATTTCACGGCCCGCGCCGGCCCGCACGCCGGATCCGAGTCCCCGGACGTTTCCCGGAACTCGTGATCTTCCCGAGATAGTCACCGTGCGCATCTGGCGCGTACATCTGCGTGCCCTATCTACTGTCCGTCGTGAAGCGCTCCCGGACAGCGACACCTGTCCCCGCCCTCGATGGCGGATGACACGCGTCTGAGCAGATCACGCAGTGCCCGTTGCTCCTGCACACCTCGGGGTCCGGCGCCGGTCTAGCCGGGCAGCCCCCCGAGGAGTGCTCTTCACCGGCCGGAGGTCTTCCGGTCCGATCGTCTCCGGTCCACCACCCAGGAGTCCTCTGCCATGGTCAGCTTCTGCCGTTCACGACGTCACGCCATCCGGGTCACCGCGGTCGTCGCGGCAGCCCTCGGCCTCGCCGCCACCGCGACGCAGGGTGCCGGTGCCGCCGTCACCCCGACCCACGCACCCAGGGCCGCCGGCAGCACCCCCGGCACCGGGACCGCCCCCTACCTCGGCACGCTCGGGACGTACTCCGCGAACGCCGCGACCGAGTCGGACGCCGGGATCGAGCTCGGCATGGTCGAGCTGAGCTGGAGGTCCTTCGAGCCCACCGAGGGCGTCTTCGACGCCGCGTACGCCCGGTCCATCCAGCACCGGATCGACGCGATGCAGGCGGCCGGCATGAGGATCACCCTCGGCCTCGGGCTGCACTTCACCCCCGCCTGGGCCTTCGACGTCCGGAACAGCCGGTTCGTCAACCAGTACGGGGCGACGTCCGCGGAGCTGGACCTCGTGTTCAACCAGGAGCTGCGCGACAAGGCCGACGTCTACCTCGACCACGTCGCGGCGACCTTCGGCATGTCGACCTTCTGGGCGGCCCGTGTCACCTCCGGCGGCGCGAGTGAGGTCCTGTACCCGCAGGGCGGTGCGTACTGGGCGTTCGACGCGAACGCCCAGAACGGCGCCGACCTGCCCCCGACGATGGCGCGCAACCCGTTCCCCGGCTGGAGGCCCGGCACCCCCGGTCTCACCGCGGCCCAGGTCTCGAGCTGGGGCACGTGGTACATCGCGGCCCTCGACGACACCGTCGACTGGCAGATCCAGCGGCTGCGCCGCGACGGCTTCACCGGCTACGCGCAGGTCGTCACCCCCGGCCTCGGGATCAGCCCTGACCAGTTCGCGTCGGCCGCGGCGGAGGACCTCCCCGACGGCACGCTGGGCGTCGGGGCGGCCTGGTCCGTGCTCTACGCCGGGCTGCCGGACAAGAGGGACGTCACCGCGTACGTGTCGTCGGTCGCGGACTCCTCGGGCACCGGCACGGACCGCATGTGCAGCGCCGGCGACGACGCGGTCCCGCTGACCTCGACCACCATGGAGGGCTGGTCCGCCACCCGGTGGATCTCCCGGATCGCCGACGAGAACGGCCTGACGAAGGCCGGGGAGAACCCCGGCTACAGCTCGGCCGCGGCCGCCGCCGCGCACTACACCGACACCTCATCGAACGGCCTGATGGCCACCTCGGTCCAGGAGGCGACGTCGTGCGGGTTCCTCGGCCTCTACTGGGCCCACGACGACCAGTTCTGGGGCGCCTCGAAGGTCATGTCGCTGTCCACGCTGACCAGCTGGGTCCGGACCGGGCAGGACCGCCCCGATCCCGCGCCGACCGGCTAGGCCGCGGTCCGCTCCAGCCGGGGGTGGACGTGCCCGTGCAGTCGGCGGTAACGCCGGCGCGCGGCCGTCACGAAGACGTCGTAGTACGCATCCACACAGGAGTCCCAGGAGAGCCGGGCGGCCATGTCCGCCGACTCGTCCTGCAGCCGCAGGACCCGCTCCCGGTCACCGGCCAGCGCCACCAGCGCGGCCCGCAGCGCCGCCGCGTCACCCGGCGGGACCACGACCCCCGTCTGCTCGGCCACGTCGCGGACGCCGGGGAGGTCCGACGCCACCGGCACGCAGCCCGCCGCCATCCCCTCGAGCAGCACGAGCCCGAACGCCTCGGCCCGGTTGAGGGACGGCAGGACGATCACGTCGCTGCGGGCGTACTCGCGGTGCAGGTCCTCGTCCGACAGGCGCCCGGCGAACCGCACGTTGTCGGTGCCCAGCCGGCGGGCCCGCGCCTGGTACTCCGGCAGCTGGTGCCCGGAGCCGACGAGGGTCAGCTCGACCCCCGGGAGCCCCGACACCGCCTGCAGCAGCACGTCGACACCCTTGTAGGGCCGCATCTGACCGACGAACAGCACCCGCAGCGGACCCCGCGTCCGGCGCACGACGGGGATGTGGTCGGGGAACGCGTCGACGCCCCACGGGATCGCCTCGACGGCGGGGCCGTACCGGCTGCTGTGGGCCTCGGCGTAGTGCCGGCTGCTCGCGACGATCGTGTCGGCCCGGCG
>CAXSIB010000204.1:0-6159 GCA_964237095.1 uncultured Actinomycetales bacterium | reverse complement strand
GCCACCGAGGTGTCCGGCCCGCATCGTGTACGCGTACGGGGACTTCCCGTCGGCGTAGACCACGCCGTTGGCGAGCAGCGTCGGGGCGGTCGAGCCGAGGTCGAGGTCGGCGGCGTTGTCACTCGCCCAGCTCGCCGGGGCGAACGCGCCGATCAGCTTCAGCCCGGCCGACAGCTCGAGCACCGAGTCCGAGCGATCCCAGCGCCCACTGGTCGACGCGCCGTTGCCGACCTCCACGTAGAGGTGCCCGGCGGCGTCCGCGACCGGCCCCGGCGGGGTCCAGATCCCGGCCTCGCGCGCACTCGGGGTCTGGAACACCGTCCGGTGCCCGTCCTTCGTCCGCAGCCCGACGACGTACCCGTGGTAGGCGCCGCAGTCACCGGACAGCCCGCCGTAGGGGACGTAGATCGTGCCGTTCGCCGCCAGCAGCGCGCCGCGCTCCTGTTCGGTGGTCGGGTCCTGGCCGGGCGGATCAGCGTTGCGGCGCACGATGATCCGGCCGTTGACGGGGGAGATCGCGACCAGCTGGTGGTGGATCCGCCGCCGGCTGTCCGAGATCTCGGCGACCACCCACACCGCATGGGAGTGCGCGTCGTACACCGGGGTCCCGGTGATCCCGAGCGGGTCGATGTTCCCGCACGGCAGCTGCGACGCCACGGCCGGCGTCCCGAGGCGCGGGGTCCTCCAGCGGACCGCGCCGGTGGTCGGGTTCAGCCCGTACACGACGTTGCCCTCGGTCGCGACGACGACGGTCCGCACCCGGCCGACGGTCAGCACCAGCGGCTGGGCGTAGACCGCGCCGTCCAGGGTGCGGGTCCACGCCTTCGCCAGGCGGCCGAGCGGCCGGGCCGGCTCGAGCCCCGTCCGGCGGTTGTCGCCGTGGTAGGTCCTGACGTCCCGACCGGGCACGGCGGCGACCGCGGCCACCGCGCGGGCGGCCGGACGAGCCACCGCCGGCCGACCTCCGCCGGACGGCGTGGCGGCCACCGCCGAGCAACCCGTGCTGAGGAGGGCGGCGACGCCGATCAGACCGGTGGCGACCTTCAGGGGGAACCGCGTCGATGCGTACACGCCGGACACTGTGCGCGCACCGAGACGTATGCGCAACGATCCGCTGTCGAGCTGTCACAAGACGTGACTCTGGTCACGGCGACACCACGCTGCAAGGTGACTCACGACCCGACGAGCACGACCTTGCAAGGGAGTCCGGACGCCCGCGCCAACCGGGTGTCCGCCGTCACCAGGGAGCAGTCGAGCGCAGCGGCGAGCACGACGTACGTGGCGTCGTACGAGGTGACGTTGTGGCGCAGGTCCCAGACCCGAGAGAGCAGCGCGGTCGTCGCGTGCCGGCGGAGTCCGAATCGGGCCCAGGTTTCGAGCAGTCGTCCGGCCGCGTCGTCGTCCTGAGGGGAGTGGAGACCTCGGCGACGGAGTGCCGAGGCGACCTCACTGTCGATGAGGTAGGGCGCCCGAACGTCCTCGACGCTCATTGCAGCACGGGACTCGCCGGAGCTGAGCAGACCAAGGACTGCAGCCGATGCGTCGAGGACGATCATCGTTCAGCGCGGGCAGCGTGAAGCTCGGCCACCACCTCGGCGGCGTCGACCGGTCGGGCGCCGAAGTCACCCAGCTCGGCCAGCAACGCGGCGTTGTCGACCCGCCGGGATGCTGCGGCGAGCTCTCGGATCGCCACCACGTTGACCGACGTCCCTGCGGCGGCCGCCATCCGCTCGAGGCGCTCGGCTACCTCGTCGGGGACGTTGCGCAGGTACAGCGTTCGCATGTCGCAAAATGCTAGCACCAAACGTTCGCGCCGAACGTTCGCGAGGCGAGCAGGGCGGCGAGCGGCTCCCGGCACCGAGCTCCTGCGGGTGCACCGGTGACCCGCCGGCGGGAGGCTGTCGGGGTGACCAGTGAGCTGACCGGGTCCGTGGTGATCGTGACCGGGGCGTCCTCGGGGATCGGGGAGGCGACCGCCCGCGGGCTGCACGCCGCGGGCGCGCACCCGGTGCTCGCGGCCCGCCGCGCCGACCGGCTGACGGCCCTGTCGACCGAGCTCGACGGCGCGCTCGCGGTGCCCACCGACGTGACCGACCCGGCCGCGGTCCGCCACCTCGTCGCGGCGACGCTCGAGCGGTTCGGGCGGATCGACGGCCTGGTCAACAACGCCGGCTCCGCGCTGCACGGGCCGCTCGCCGAGGTCGATCTCGACGAGTTCCGGCAGGTCTTCGACCTCGACGTCGTGTCGGTCCTCGCGCTGACGCAGGCCGTCCTGCCGGCGATGCGGTCGGCCGGGCGGGGCCGGATCGTCAACATCGGCTCGGGGACGACCCGCCGCGCGATGACCGGCGTCGGCGCCTACGCGAGCCTCAAGTCCGCGCTGGACATGCTGAGCGCGGTCTGGCGTCTCGAGCTCGACGGCACTGGGATCACCGTCTCGGCGGTCTCCCCGTCGATCACGGCGACCGAGTTCGGCGGCGGCCGGTACCGACCGGGCCAGGAGGCCCGACCCGGGATCATCGCGCACCGCCCGCACTACGTGGCCGGCGTGGTGCTACGCGTCCTGCGCACCGGTGAGGACCGGATCGACATCCCGCACGGCCCCGAGCGTCCGGAGCTCGCCGAGGTGCCGCCGGCCTGATCGCGGGCGCCCCGGGAACCGGGACGCCCGCGTTGCAGGAGGTCCGGCCTCAGGACGCCCAGGGCTCGGTGCCGGTGTGCACGACCGCACCGGTGGCCACCGACTCCTTGATGGCCAGCGCGAGCAGGTGATCCTGGGCCGCCTCGGCCAGCGGGTAGGGCGGGGTGGTGCCCTCGCGGACCCAGCTGCCCATGCGCAGCAGGAGGTCGGCGATCGCGACGTCCTCGTCGGCCAGGCGCGCCGGCGCCACCGGGTTGCGCCAGAGGACCCGCCCGTCGAGGGCGAGGGTGTCGAGGAACATGCCCTCGAGGTTGGCGTCCACCCCGGTCTGGCGGCGCACGATCGGGCGGGTGACGGGGGAGCGGGGGTCGGCCATCGTCGTGACCTCGGCGTCCACGATCTCCCCGCGCGTGCCCCGGATCACGTGGCGGTGGCGGCGCAGCGGGTGCCACCACTGCTCGTCGGTGAAGTTGTAGAGCCCGGACCGGCCGCCGCCGAAGTCGAGGGTCGCGATCGTCTCGGCCATCTCGACCTCGTCGTCCAGCCCCGTCGTCGGCCAGCCGCCCGGCCCGAGGCTGCGCAGCAGCGGCGCGCGCAGGACCCGCGCGGACACCTCGGCCTCGGCGAAGCCGACACCGAGCGCCGCCCGGATCAGCGACATCGCGTGGTACTCGTGGGTGGAGGACAGCTGGACCGCGGTGGGCCGTCCCAGCGCCCCCGACCGGGCCAGGGCGATGCGGACCGCGTGCAGGGGCTGGAACTGGTACTGCTCGGCGACCTGGACGAGGCCGGTCGCGCCGACCTCGGCCCACATCGTCCGCAGCGCCTCCACCGTCGGGGCGGGCGGGGTCTCGGACAGCACCGGCATCCCGGCGGCGACCAGCGCGGACACCGTCGGCGGGTTGACGTCCCACGGGACCGAGCTGATCACGAAGTCCGGACCGGTACCGAGCAGCGCCGGGACGTCCCGGAAGGTCGGGACACCCCACTGCGCCTCGATGTCGACGCCGCGCTCGGCGGTCCGGGTCACCACCCCGGTGACGGTGAGCCGCTCCGGCAGGGCCGCGGCGATCCTCAGGAAGAACTGGGAACGCCAGCCCCGCCCGACGATCGCGAAGCGGTACGGCTCCTTGGGGTCGCGGTTCGACTCGCTGACGGTCACGGGCTCACTCATGACATCCACTTCCTCGTGCTGACGACGAGTTCGGTCCGGCGGAACGGCTCAGGTCGACTCGCGGACGACGAGGTCGACGGGGAGCACCATGCTCAGCGGGGACTGCCCGGTGCTGAGCCGCTGGACGAGGCGGGCCAGCTCGTGGCCGATGCGGTCCATCGGCTGCCGGACGGTGGTGAGGGGCGGGTCGAGGGTGGCGGCGATCCGGGAGTCGTCGAACCCGCCGACTGCGACGTCGCCCGGGATCGAGCGGCCCGCCGCGCGCAACGCCGCGTAGGCGCCGCTGGCCAGGAGGTCCGATCCCGCGAAGACCGCGTCCAGCGTGGGGTTGCGCGCGAGCAGCCGCTCGGTCGCGGTGCGCCCCGCGTCGTGGGTGTAGTCGGTCGCGGCTTCGGACAGCCCGGGCCGGGCCTGGCGGCCGAGCACGTCGGCCCAGCCCTCACGGCGTTCCACGCTGCCCGGGGCGTCCAGCGGCCCGGTGACGAGCCCGATCCGCCGGCGGCCGCGCTCGCGCAGGTGGCGGGTCATCAGCTGGGCGCCGGTGCGGTCGTCGGCCGACACCGACGGGAAGCCCGACGCCAGGGCGGTTGGCGCCCCGCAGCGGGCGGCCGGGATCCCCAGCTCCGCCAGGGCGGGCAGCAGCGGGTCGGACAGGTGGGTGGACACCAGCATCACCCCGTCCACGTGGCCGCCGCGGATGTAGCGCAGCACCCGCTCGTGGTCGGTGTCGGTCGCGCAGGTCATGAGGATGACCGTGGCGTCGACCTCCGCGAGCTGCTGGGTCGCACTGCGCAGGAGGGTCGCGAAGTTGGGGTCCTCGAACAGCCGTTCCTCCGGCTCGGAGAGGACGAACGCGAAACAGTTGGTCCGGCGCGTGACCAGGCTGCGGGCGCTCTGGTTGGCCACGTAGCCGGCGCTGCGGACCGCCTGCTGCACCGACCTCAACGCTCCGGGGCTCACGTAGTGGCCGCCGTTGAGGACCCGGGACACCGTGCCGCGCGACACCCCGGCGAGGCGGGCCACGTCGTTGATCGTCGGAGCCCGCTCAGCCATGGCGGGTGAACATACCGGGCCCCGTCCCGTCGGAGACAGCCGCCGGGAGCACCGGCCAGCCGCCGGACGCCACGAGCGCCTGCAGCCAGCGCGCACTCCGCTTGGGGGTCCGGCGCTGGGTCGGGTAGTCGACGTGGACGATGCCGAACCGGGCGCGGTAGCCCTCGGCCCACTCGAAGTTGTCGAGCAGGCTCCAGACGAAGTAGCCGCTCACGGGCACCCCCGCCTCGACGGCCTGCCGCACCGCGTCGATGTGGCCGGCCAGGTAGTCCACCCGGTCGTCGTCGGCGAGCTCGATGCCCGGTGTGCCCGCGTCCGGCAGCGAGCAGCCGTTCTCGGTGACCATCCAGGTGGGGACCTGCGGGTAGCGGTCGTGCAGCCCGGTCAGCAGGTCGCGCAGGCCGTCGGGCTGGATGGGCCAGCCCACCGAGGTCCGCGGGACACCGGCGGGCATGACGATCTCGGCGTCGAGGGACAGCCGTACGGTCCCCGCCGGCGGCGTCGGGGTCGGTGCCGCCCGGACGAGGGAACGGCGGTAGTAGTTGACGCCCACGAAGTCCAGCGGCGCGGAGACGACGGTGAGGTCGCCGTCGTGGACGTCGCCGCTCCCGGTGGGCCAGCCGAACCAGGCGTCCATGTCCGCCGGGTACCCACCGCGCAGGACCGGGTCGAGGAAGCTGCGGTTGTTGTCCCCGTCGACCCGGCGGGCGGCCGCGACGTCGGCGGGGGAGCCCGACGCCGCGTCGACCTCGCTCTGGTTGAGGGCGATGCCCACCTGCCCGGCGGGGTGGCGTCCCGAACGGAGCGCCTGGACGGCCAGGCCGTGTGCCAGGAGGAGGTGGTGCCCGGCGGCGTGGGCCCGGCGCGGGTCGGCGACCCCGGGCGCGTGGTCGCCGCTGCCGTACCCGGCCCGGCTGGCGACGTACGGCTCGTTGACGGTGATCCAGTGGTCGATCCGGTCGCCGAGCGCGGCCTCCACGATCCGGGCGTACTCGGCGAAGCGGTACGCGGTGTCCCGCGCCGGCCAGCCACCCGCGTCCTCCAGCGCCTGCGGGAGGTCCCAGTGGTAGAGCGTCGGGAACGGCTCCACGCCGGCCTCGCGCAGGGTGTCCACCAGCCGGCGGTAGTGGTCCAGCCCCCGCTGCTCCGGGGCGCCGCGCCCGTCGGGCTGGATCCGCGACCAGGCGATCGAGAACCGGTAGGCGCCCAGACCCAGCTCGCGCATGAGCGCGACGTCCTCGCCGTAGCGGTGGTACTGGTCGCACGCGACGTCGCCGGTGTTCCCGTTGGC
>CAXSIB010000203.1:0-6171 GCA_964237095.1 uncultured Actinomycetales bacterium | reverse complement strand
GGGACGACGACCGCGGTGGTGACCGCGAGGCCCGCGACCGGGGGGAGGACCGCGCGGGCATCGGCGCGATCACCGGCGCCACCAACGCCGACGCGGTCCGGCACGCCGAGGTCGTCGTGGTGGCGGTCCCGTGGGAGGCCCACGCGGACACCCTGCGGTCCCTCGCCGCCGAGCTCGCCGGGACGATCGTGGTCGACGCGGTCAACCCCATCGGCTTCGACGCCCGCGGCGCGTACCCCCTCGCGGTCCCGGAGGGCAGTGCCGCCGAGCAGGCCCAGGCGCTGCTCCCCGACAGCCGGGTCGTCGCCGCCTTCCACACCCTGCCGGCCGGGGTGCTCGGCGACCACGTCGTGCCGTCGGTGGACGCGGACACCTTCGTGGTCGGGGACGACCGCGAGGCCGTCGACCTCGTCATGGACCTCGCCCGGACCGTGACGGGCCTGCGGGCGTGGTCGGGCGGCAAGCTGCGCAACGCCGGCCCGCTGGAGGGGCTGACGGCGGCGATCATCTCGGCCAACCGCCGTCACAAGATGCACGCCGGCATCCGCCTCGTCGAGCTGTAGGCGGCCGGGGGGGTCAGCCGCCGGGGGTGACGAGGCCGGACTCGTAGGCCAGGACGACCGCCTGGATGCGGTCGCGCAGGTCGAGCTTGGCCAGGACCCGCCCGACGTGGATCTTCACGGTCCCCTCCGAGACGTGCAGGTCACCGGCGATCTCCCGGTTCGAGCGGCCCGCGGCCAGGGCGGTGAACACCTCGCGCTCCCGGTCGGTCAGCCGGTCGAGCAGCGCCTCGCGGCGGTCGCCGGCGCCCGGGTCGGGCAGCAGCGGCAGGAACCGGCTGATGAGCCGGCGGGTGGCGGTCGGGGCGAGCACGGCGTCCCCGGCGGCGACCGTCCTGATCGCGCTGAGCAGCTCGGCGGGCGGGGCGTCCTTCAGCAGGAAGCCGCTGGCACCCGCCTTCAGCCCGGCCACGACGTACTGGTCGAGGTCGAACGTCGTCAGGATGAGCACCCGGGCGGGACTCCTCGCGGCGGTGATCTCGGCGGTGGCCCGGATGCCGTCCAGGCCGGGCATCCGGACGTCCATGAGCACGACGTCCGGGGTCACCGCCGCGGTCATCCGGACCCCGGTCGCGCCGTCGCCGGCCTCCCCGACGACCTCCATGTCGGGCTCCGCCTCCAGGATGAGCCGGAACCCGAGTCGCAGCAGGGACTGGTCGTCGACCAGCAGGACGCGGATCACCGGGTGACCGCCGGCACGGCCGGATCGGGGACCCGATCCAGGTGGGAGTCCGAGGCGGGGTCGGGCGCGCCGGCGGCGTCCCGGACGGGCCGGTCGTCCAGGTGCAGCCGGGCCGAGACCCGCCAGCCAGTCGCGCCGCGGGGCCCGGCGGCCACCTCCCCGCCGAAGGCGTGCACCCGCTCACGCATGCCCACGAGGCCGCCGCCGATCCCGGCCGGCGCGGGCGCCGCCGCCCCCGCGCCGTCGTCGTCGACCTCGACCCACAGCTCGCCGGGGAGGTGGCTGAGGCGGACCGCGGCGTGCGCGTGCGGGCCGCCGTGCTTGAGGGTGTTGGTCAGCGCCTCCTGCACGAGGCGGTAGACGGTGAGCTGGACCCCGGCGGGGACGTCGGCCGCGGCGCCGTGGACCTCCAGGCTGGTCGCCAGCCCCGCGGTCCGGACCCGCTCGACCAGTACGTCGAGGCCCGCCAGGTCCGGTACCGGCTGCAGGCCGTCGCCCGCGTCCGCGTCCTCGCCACCGTCCTGGCGCAGCACGCCGAGCAGGCGGCGGGTGTCGGCCAGCGCCCGCCGGCCGGTCGCCGACACACTCCGCATCACCTGCGCGGCCCGCTCCGGGAAGGCCGCCGACGCCGCGACGGCCCCGTCGGACAGCGCGACCATCACGGTCAGGTGGTGGGCGACGACGTCGTGCATCTCGCGGGCGATCCGGGCGCGCTCCGCGGCCGCGGCGAGCGCGCCCTGCTGGTCCCGCTCGCGTTCGAGGCGGGCGGCGCGGTCGTGCAGCTCCACCAGGTAGGCCCGCCGGGTCGCCACGTACAGACCGATCCCGAGCGGGGCGGCGACCAGCCCGGACAGGAAGATCGAGTCGTACCACCAGGCGCTGCCGGTGAGCCCGATCGCGGCGGCCACCACGACGACGTCGAGGACGGCCGCGGCGACGAGGGCATCCCGGCGGGGCCGAAGCAGCGCGACCGTGTAGAGGGCGACCAGCAGCGCGACACCGGGGAAGGCGCGGACCTCCCAGAGCCCGAGTCCGACCGCGGTCACCACCATCCAGCCGAACACCGCCACCGGCCGGCGCCGCCGGGCGAGCAGGGGCAGCATCAGCAGGGTGAGCAGGCTGATCCGCAGCAGGTGGGCCCGGTCGCCGTCGCCGACGCCGGTCCCGTCGCCGAGGTAGTGGCCGATCAGCGACCCCGCCGCGAACAGGGTGAGCAGCACGTCGAGCACCCGGCGGACCGCAACGCGGTCCGCCGGGTGCTCGATCGGTGCCGCCGTCCCCACACCGGTCATCATCACCCGTGTGGTGACGGCCGGGTCCGGACCATCCTCCTCACGGTCAGACGTCGACCCCGCGGAGCCGCCACGCCGCCGCACCGACGAGGACGACCGCGTAGCCGCAGAGCAGGGCGAACCCGACCCACGGTGACAGCGCGTTCGCGAGGCCGTGGTTGCCGCCCCACAGGCTCCCGCCCGCGTAGGAGGGCAGGTACTGCGTGACGTGGTCCGACACCGACGCCGGCAGCAGCTGCATGAGCGGCGGGACGACGAAGAACACGCCGGCGAAGGTGGCGATCCCGGCCGCGGTGGTCCGCAGCAGCGCCCCGAGCGCGACGCCGATCATGCCGGCGACGGTCAGGTAGAGCGCGGCGCCGACGACCTCGCGGAGCGCGCCGGGCGCGGTGATCCCGACCCCGAGGCCGTGCCGGCCGAGCAGGGACTGCCCGAGCAGGAACGACGCGGACGAGGCGACGAGGGAGACCACGAGCACCGCACCCGCGAAGACGGCCAGCTTGGCCCACAGCACCGGCAGCCGGCGGGGGACGACGGTGAGCGAGGCGCGGATCATCCCGGTGCCGTACTCGCCGCTGATCAGCAGGACACCGAGGACACCGACGGCGAGCTGCGCGAACAAGGTGCCGCTGAGACTCGTGCCGACCGCGGAGAAGGTGGCCCGGTCGGTGGCGCTCGCGGTGGCGTAGTGGCTCGCGCTGACCGCGGACACGAGCGCGCCGAGCCCGATCATGAGGACCACCGCGATGAGCAGGGTCCAGACCGTCGAGCGCAGCGAGCGGAACTTCGTCCACTCCGAGACCAGGACGCGGCGCTGGGTGACCTTGACTGCGGACCGGTCCAGGGTGGCGGGTCCGGTCGGGGTGGTCGGGGCCGTCGGGCGGCCGGCAGCCGGCGCGAGCGCGGTGCTCATCGGGCCACCGCCAGTTCCGGGGTCTCGGCATCCTCAGCGGACACGGGGACACCGGGCCCGGGACCGGCGTCGTGCGAGCGGTACTCGACCGCGTCGTGGGTGAGCTGCATGAAGGCCTCCTCGAGAGACGGTGCGTCGACGGTCAGTTCGTGCAGGGCGAGGTGGGCCGCCCAGGCGACGTCCCCGACCTGCTCGGCGGACAGTCCCTGCACCCGCAGGACACCGGCCTGCTCGCTGGCGACGGTGACGTCCGGGCCGAGCAGCAGGTCGCGCAGCCGGGCCGGCTCGGGGGTCCGGACCGTCACCGCACTGCCCGCGGCGCGGGCGACGAACTCCTCGACGGTGGTGTCCGCGATCAGCCGACCGCGGCCCACGACCACCAGTCGGGTCGCGGTCAGGGCCATCTCACTCATCAGGTGCGAGGACACGAAGACCGTCCGGCCCTCGGCGGCCAGCCCCGTCAGGAGATTCCGGATCCAGAGGACGCCCTCGGGGTCCAGGCCGTTGACCGGCTCGTCGAGCACGACGACCTCGGGGTCACCCAGCAGCGCCGACGCGACCCCGAGACGCTGGCCCATCCCGAGGGAGAACCCGCCGACCCGCTGGCCCGCGACGTCGGTGAGCCCGGCCATGTCGATGACCTCGTCGACCCGGCGGCGCCTGATCCCGTTCGTCTGGGCCAGGGCGAGCAGGTGGTTGCGGGCCGAGCGGCCGGTGTGGACCGCCTTCGCCTCCAGCAGGATCCCGAGCTCCGCCATCGGCGCGGACGCCCTGCGGTAGTCGCGGCCGTTGACCCGGACCCGACCGGCGGTCGGCTCGTCCAGACCCGCGATCATGCGCATGGTCGTGGACTTCCCGGCTCCGTTCGGCCCCAGGAAGCCCGTCACGATGCCCGGCCGGACGACGAAGTCGAGTCCGTCCACCGCCAGTTTCTCCCCGTACCGCTTGCTCAGTCCGGTCACTTCGATCATCGCGACGTCCTCTGCCGGGTCCTCGGTGCGTCGGTGGGTCCCCGACGTCACCGACGCTACGAGCGGCCCCGGGGGCGGGTCATCGACCGGGCGGCCACACTCCGCGCCCGGCGGTACTCCTGTCGGCCTACGCGCCGCGCCCGGCCGGCCGACGCCGTGACCGGCGCGCCGTCAGAGGACGTCGCGGGGGGTGTACGCGGCGGCCTCGGGGTACCGGGCCACGACGTCGCCGATCCGGGCCACCACGGCGGCCACCTGGGCCCGGGCGGCACCGGTGAACGAGAGCGGATCGTCCAGCAGGGCCAGGAGGTCCTCGCGGCCGAGCGGGAACCGGTCGTCCGCGGCGAGGGCGTCGACCAGCTCGGTGCCGCCGCCGTCGGCCGGGCGCTCGCGCATGGCCAGGGCCACCGCGACCGCGTGCCCGCCGATGATCTCGTGCGCCTGCTCGCGACCGAGCCCCGCGCGGACGGCCGCGACCAGGAAGCGGGTGGTGGCGAGGAACGGAAGGTACCGCGTGAGCTCGGCCGCGATCACCGCGGGGTAGGCGCCGAAGCCGTCCAGGACGGTGATCATCGTCGCGAAGAGGCCGTCGGCAGCGAAGAACGCGTCGGGCAGGGCCACCCGGCGGACCACGGAGTCGAAGACGTCGCCCTCGTTCCACTGGCCGCCGGCCAGCTCGCCGACCATCGAGGCGTAGCCGCGCAGGACGACGGCGAGGCCGCTGACCCGCTCCGAGGAGCGCGGGTTCATCTTGTGGGGCATCGCCGACGAGCCGACCTGGCCCTCGCGGAAGCCCTCCGTCGCCAGCTCCTGGCCGGCCATCAGTCGGATCGTGGTGGCGAGCGAGGACGGCCCGGCGGCGAGCTGCACGAGCGCGGTTAGGACCTCGAAGTCCAGTGAGCGCGGGTACACCTGCCCGACGCTGTCGAACACCCGGGTGAACCCGAGGTGGGCGGCGACCCGGTCCTCCAGCGCGGCCAGGCGGTCCGGGTCGTCACCGAGCAGGTCCAGCTGGTCCGCCCCGGTCCCCATCGGGCCCTTGATGCCCCGCAACGGATAGCGCCCGAGCAGGTCCTCCACGCGTTCCAGCGCCAGCAGCAGCTCCTCCGCCGCGGAGGCGAAGCGCTTGCCCAGCGTGGTCGCCTGGGCGGCGACGTTGTGCGAACGCCCGACCATGACGAGAGCACTGTTCTCGACGGCGAGCGCACCGAGGCGCGCGAGGGTGGCCACGGCCCGGTCGCGGACGAGGCGCAGCGACGAGACCACCTGCAGCTGCTCGACGTTCTCGGTCAGGTCGCGCGACGTGAGGCCCTTGTGGATGTGCTCGCTGCCGGCCAGCGCGGCGAACTCCTCGATGCGGGCCTTCACGTCGTGCAGCGTCCGGCGCTCGCGCGCGGCGATCGACGCCAGGTCGACCTGCTCCAGCACCGCCTCGTACCGCTCGAGCACCCCGTCCGGGACGGCGACCCCGAGGTCGGCCTGCGCCCGCAGGACCGCCAGCCACAGCTGCCGTTCCACGACGATCTTGTGCTCGGCCGACCACAGCCGGCGCAGCTCGGGCGAGGCGTAGCGGTGCGCCAGGACGTCGCGGACCACCGGCTCCGGTGCGCCGCTCACGCTCGACTCCCGCCGGCGGCACCGGCGGCCGCGCCGGTGAAGGGGGCCGGCAGCCGGGCCCCGATGTCGTGGCGCACCTGCGCGCCGTCGAGGGAGATCCGACCGACGGCCTCGTAGGCGGCGGCCCGGGCGGCGG
>CAXSIB010000202.1:0-6202 GCA_964237095.1 uncultured Actinomycetales bacterium | reverse complement strand
GGCGCGGAGGCGGGCCAGGGCCGCCGCGGCGTCCGGCGCCGGCCCGAGCACGGAGGTGTTGACGATGCTGCCGGCGGTGACGTCGCCGAACCCGAACCGGTCACTGCCCGGGGAGCGGTCGTCGGCCATGGCCCAGTGTGGGCCTCGGTGACGGTCGCGGCCGGCCCCGCGACCTCAGTCGACCGGGGAGACGACCGTCCAGCGACCGGCTCGCTGCGTGTAGACGTCGAGGGTGCCCGTGGCGTCGACCGCGACGATCACGGCGCCGACCGCCGGGCGGGTGGTGACGGCGCCGTCGGCGCTCATCGCGGTCGGGCCCGCGATGCCGGCGACCGCGCCGGCCGGGGACACCGTGTGGCGGGTGCCCCCGAGGGCCTGGACCGTGTTCGTCGTCGTCGTCGCCGCCGTCGTGGTGGAGCGGGTCGAGGCGGCGCCGGTCGAGCTCGAGGCCGGGGAGGCGGGGCGGCTCGGGGTCGTCGACCAGACGGTCAGCGCGCCGTCGCGGCGGACCGCGGCGACCGAGGTCGCGCCGCCGGCCGTGGCGACCAGCTCGGGTGACGCCGCCGCCGAGCCCGGGCCGGCGAGGCGGGCGGTCGTCCAGGTCCCGGTGCCGGCGGCCCGGTGGTGCACGACGACCGAACCGCCCGCGCCGAGGGTCGCGATCCGGAGGTCGGCACCCGGTCCGCGGACCATCGACGGGGACCCGAACGTGCTGCCGGCACCGGCCACGACCTGACCGGCCCAGGCGCCGCTCACCGTCCCCGACCACAGCCGGAGGGTGTGCCCGGTGCCCGCCACCGCGATCTCCACGGCTCCGGCCGGGTTCGCGACCAGGTCGGGATCGGAGATCACCGAGCGCGCCGCGGCGATCTCGGTCGTCGTCCAGGTCCGCGTGCTCGGCTCCGCCGCCGGGGCGGCCGCGGCCGTCGCGGTCGCGGCCGTCGCGGGGGCGATCCGGGCGGCGTGGAGGACGAGAGCGCCGGACGGTGTGCGCGCGGCCACCTCGAGCACCCCGCCGGTGAGCACCGCGGACGGCGACCCGACCACGCTGCCCGCCGCGGCGACCTGCTCCAGGGTCCAGCCGCTGGTGGCGGTGGCCCGGCCGTAGACGAGGAGCTCGCCGTTCGGACCGGCGACGGCCACCGCGGCCAGGCCGCCGTCGCCGACCACGAGGCTCGGTCCGGACGCGACCGCACCCGCGGCGGTCACGGGGGTGGTCGTCCATGCCGCCGCAGCCGTCGTTCGGGTGGCGAGCAGCAGGCTGCCGTCGGCACCGACGGTCGCGACCGCCGCCGAGCCGCCCGGCCCGCGGGCGACGCTCGGCCGGCGGGGGGCCAGCACCGCGCGGGGGACGACGGCGGCGGCGGTGGCGGCGGTCGAGGGGAGGCCCGTCGCGGTGAGGCCGCCGGACGACAGCGCGGTCGGCGTGGCCGCGAGGAAGTGGATGAAGCCGGTCGGCCAGCTGCCGCTGGTGGTCAAGATCACCCGGTAGTCGAACGGGCCCGACGGGTAGCTGTCCTCGGAGATGGTGATCGAGGTCGCCGTCACCGCCTGGACGTAGGCGACGTGCCCGTCCCGGCTGACCCCGCCGGCACCGCTGGACCACCAGGCCACCGCACCCACGGTGGGGACGTCGTCGACCGGGACCCCGTGGGCCGCGGCCGCCGGACCCCAGGACTCGGCGTTGCCGAGGCGGTAGGCCGGCGCCGTCACCCCGGCCACGGCCATCCGGTAGGCCACGTAGTTCGTGCAGTTGTGCCCGGCGTACATGCCCCACCAGCTCGCGCCGGCGTGCGCGCCGTAGGAGCCGTCGGTCAGCGACGCCGAGGCGCAGGAGTCGTAGCCGACGCAGAGCCGGGAGTCCGCCGACGCCGCGGGGAGCCCGACGCCGAGCCAGCCCACGGCCAGGACCCCTGCCAGGACGGGAGGTGCGACGCGGCGCGTCAGTGCTGCAGCCGCCACGAGTCCGGACACTAACAGCCGGGTTCATCGCCCATCCGGCGGTGTGGACGAGCAGACCACACTCCCGAGAACGGGTCGGTGATCGTCCGTGATCGCTCCGTGAACGTCCTGTGATCGTCCTGTGATCGACCGCCGGCTCGGGCGACGGCTCGAGCCGGTGCAGTCGGCGAGGTCGCGGAACGGGATGCTGGACCCCCCGGGAGCGGCCCGACCCGCAGGGACCGCCACGCCGACGATCAGCGCACCGCGGTTGACGGGCATTCAGGGGAGTCCCAGCATTGCGCTGTGCAACACCTCGACCCCGGCGCGTTGCTCAGCCACACTGTCGTCTGCCGACCGCGGGCCGGCGACACCGGCGACGCCCGTCCGCTCGCTGTCCGTCCCACCGCCGGAGGCCCGACGTGAAGATCGCTCCCAGGGCACTCGGCCTGCTCGCCGCCGCCACCGCACTCACCGTGGGCTCGCTCACCGGTGCCGCCGCGGCCCCGGTCGCCCGGGGCACGGTCGCCCGGAGCACCGTCGCCGCGATCGCGCCGGTGGCCCGCCACCACCGGACGCAGCGGGTGTGCGGTGACCGCCTCCCCGGGCACATGGCCTGTCTGGCGATCCGGCAGGTCGACCCGACCGAGCCCACCGCCCTCGCGACGGCGGCGGTCGCCCCGGCGGCCACGCCGTCGGGGTACGGGCCGTCGAACCTCGACAGCGCGTACAAGCTGTCCGCGAGCGGCGGCGCCGGCCGGACGGTCGCGATCGTCGACGCGTTCGACGACCCGAGCGCCGCGAGCGACATGGAGGCGTATCGGTCCCAGTTCGGGCTGGCGGCGTGCACGGTGGCGAGCGGCTGCTTCCGGCAGGTCAACCAGAGCGGGGCCACCTCCCCGCTGCCCACCGGTGACACCGGGTGGGCGGGCGAGATCTCCCTCGACCTCGACATGGTCTCCGCGGTCTGCCCCGCCTGCCACATCCTGCTGGTCGAGGCCTCGAGCGCGAGCGACGCCGACCTCTACGCCGCGGTGGACCGGGCGGTCACGATGGGCGCGACGTTCGTCTCGAACAGCTGGGGCGGGGCCGAGTACGCCGCGCAGACGACCGACGACAGCCACTTCGACCACGCCGGGGTGGCGATCACGGTGTCCTCCGGCGATGACGCCACGGGCGCCGAGTACCCCGCCACCAGCCGGTACGTCACCGCGGTCGGCGGCACCCACCTGGTGACCGCGTCGAACGCGCGCGGCTGGACCGAGACCGCGTGGAGCGACGCCGGCTCGGGCTGCTCCGCCTACGACGCCAAGCCCTCGTGGCAGACGGTGACGACCAGCTGCGCGAAGCGCGCCGAGTCCGACGTCTCAGCGGTCGCCGACCCCCAGACCGGGGTCGCGGTCTACCAGACGTACGGCGGGTCGGGCTGGACGGTCTACGGCGGGACCAGCGTCGCCGCCCCGGTGATCGCCGCGGTCTACGCCCTCGCGGGGACCCCCGCGGCCGGCACCTACCCGGCGTCCTACCCGTACGCCCACGCGAGCAGCCTCTTCGACGTGACGAGCGGAACCAACGGCACCTGCGGCGCCCCGATCTGCACCGCGGGCACCGGCTGGGACGGCCCCACCGGCCTCGGCACCCCGAACGGCACGGCCGCCTTCGTCAACGGCGGGACGACCGCCGGGCTGACCCTGGCCAACCCCGGCACGCAGACCGCCGCGAAGGGCCGGGCGGTCACCCTGACGCTGTCCGCGAGCGGCGGGACGACCCCGTACACCTGGAGCGCGACGGGCCTGCCCGCCGGCCTGACGATCAAGGCATCGACCGGGGTGGTCAGCGGAACCCCCACGACGACCGGCTCGTCGACGGTCAAGGTGACGGTCGAGGACTCCGCGGCCCACACCGCGACCGGGACCTTCACCTGGACGGTCACCGCGGCGACGGCCTGCACCTCGTCCCAGCGGCTCGGCAACCCCGGCTTCGAGGCGGGCACCGCGGCGCCGTGGACCTCGACGGCGGGGGTGGTCACCGCGAGCGGCTCGGGCGAGACCGCCCGTTCGGGGTCGTACCTGGCCTGGCTGGACGGCTACGGCAGCGCCCACACCGACACCCTCACGCAGTCGGTGACGATCCCGGCGGGCTGCACGGCCTCGACGCTGTCCTTCTACCTCCACGTCGACACCGCCGAGACGGGCACCACCGCCTACGACAAGCTGACGGTCAAGGTGGGCTCGACCACGGAGGCCAGCTCCTCGAACGTGAACGCGGCGACCGGCTACCAGCAGCGCTCGTTCAACGTCGGCGCCTTCGCCGGCAAGACGGTCACGGTCGCCTTCAGCGGCGTCGAGGACGCCTCGCTGCAGACCTCCTTCGTCCTCGACGACACCGCGCTGACCACGCACTGAGTCCCGGCGCCCGCACGAGCGTCGCACCCGCCGGGACTGTCCCGGATCGACGACCGACGGCCTCCGGCGGACCCCTGAGGCCCGGACGAAGCGGTGGTCTGCCGATTCCGGACAGGTGGCGCCCGACGCCGCCGCCGTAGGCCGCGCCACGGATCGTGAGACGACGAAGGCCCCGGCGCCGAAGCGCTGGGGCCTTCATCGTGGTGGAGGTGGCGGGAATCGAACCCGCGTCCTCCGGCGGGTCACCAGGACTTCTCCGGGCGCAGCACTGCTGGATCTCTACTCGGCTCTCACGCTCGCACAGGCTCTCCGTGATGATGAGTCCAGTCGCTGTTCGATTCCCCATCCGTTCCCGCGACCGGGACGGTGGGTGAGCCCTCTAGATGACGCCGAGGACCGGGACGAGGGCGCTCCCGGCTCGACGAGTTTCACACTCGCTCAGGCGGCGAGGGCGAAACTAGTGCGCTTGTTGTTGGCACTTGTGTTTTTGCCGACATGATTAACGAGGGTTTCCGGCATCCTCGGCCCGCTTCCCCTGGATCGACGACCGAAGTCGAAACCGATCACCCCCGTGGGAGTGGTGAAGCTCCTGCCTTGCGACAGGTGCTTGCTGTCCAGTTGTCAACACCCGGGGCGGACCCCGGGAGCCGACGCAGCCCACCGAACCGCGTCACCGACAGTGTAGGTCGCGCCCGCCGCGGCGCACGCACCGTCCACGACCCGCGGCCGGCCGCCGGACCAGCGCTGGGAGCGCCTCCGGCCACACCGGCTGCGCCGGACCAGCGCTGCGCTCGCCTCCGGCCACACCGGCTGCGCCGGATCAGCGCTGCGCTCGCCTCGCGTTCGACATCGCGCGGTCCACGTCCCGCTTGTCCTGGCGCTCGCGCAGGGCCTGGCGCTTGTCGTAGGTCCGCTTGCCCCGGGCGACGCCGATCTCGACCTTGGCCCGGCCGTCCTTGAAGTAGAGGGACAGGGGGATCAGGGTCAGCCCCGACTCGCGGACCCGGGAGTCGATCTTGGCGATCTGCTCCTTGTGGAGGAGCAGCTTGCGGCTGCGCCGGGCCGGGTGGTTGGTCCACGTGCCCTGCGTGTACTCGGGGATGTGCACGGCCTGCAGGTAGGCCTCGCCGTCGATGATCGTCGCGTACCCGTCGACGAGGGACGCGCGCCCGGCGCGCAGGGACTTCACCTCGGTGCCGGTGAGCACCAGCCCGGCCTCGAGGGTGTCCTCGATCGTGTAGTCGTGGCGGGCCTTCCGATTGGACGCGACGAGCTTGCGTCCGGTCTCGGCCATGCCTCCATCATCCCGCACCGGCCCGGATCGCACCGCCTGTTCGCGACACCTGCTGCTCAGCGGCCGGGAGCCGGCCGGTCAGAGCCAGGTCATCGGGTCCACGGGCGTGCCGTTCTCGTAGACCATGAAGTGCAGGTGGGGCCCGGTGACCCAGCCGGTCGCCCCGGACAGCGCGACGGTCTGCCCGACGCTGACGTGCTGGCCCGGGTGGACGAGCGACCGGGAGAGGTGGTTGTAGGAGGTCGCGACCGCGATCCCGTCGATGATCCCGTTGTCGATGATCAGCCGGTTGCCGTAGGCCACGTTGAAGTAGGTGCTGACCACCGTCCCGTCGGCGGCCGACTGCAGCGGGGTCCCGGTCGGGCAGCCGAAGTCGGTCCCGTCGTGCAGCTTCCAGACGTGGAGGATCGGGTGGAAGCGCATGCCGAACGGCGACGTGATCGGGGCGATGACCGGGTAAGCGAGGCGGTGGACCCCGCTGCCGCTGCCGCTCGGCGCCGCGGTGGCGGCCACCCCGGCGGCGCTCGCGACGCGCGGGTAGACGCGCTCGTCGAAGCCCAGC
>CAXSIB010000201.1:0-6208 GCA_964237095.1 uncultured Actinomycetales bacterium | reverse complement strand
GGCCGGGGCCACCCGCACTCCCGGGACCCGGGGCGGGATGAACGGCGGGCGCCCCTCGACCGCCGGCGGCGGCCGGACGCCGGCCGCCCGGCGCGGAAACCGCGACGCCGTCGAGATCATCGCCGGGCGCAACGCCGTCCTGGAGGCGCTGACCGCGGGGATCGTCGCCGACACCGTCTACGTCGCGGAGCGCATCGAGACCGACGACCGGGTCCGGGAGATCCTCCGGCTCTGCTCGAAGCTCCGGCTGCCGATGCTCGAGTCCCCGCGCACCGAGCTGGACCGCCTCACCGGCGACGCCGTCCACCAGGGCGTCGCGCTCGCGGTGAAGCCGTACGAGTACCGCGAGGCCGGCGACCTCATCGAGGCCGGGGCCTCCGTGGCGGCGCCCGTCGTCGTCGCCCTCGACGGCGTGCTCGACCCGCACAACCTCGGCGCGGTGGCCCGGTCGGCGGCCGCCTTCGGCGCGGTCGGGGTCCTCATCCCCGAGCGTCGGTCGGCCGGGGTGACCGGCGGGGCGTGGAAGGCCTCCGCCGGGGCCTTCGCCCGGCTGCCGGTGGCCCGCGCCACCAACCTGACCCGTGCGCTGGGCGAGTTCGCCGACGCCGGCTGGACGATCATCGGCCTCGCCGGCGAGGGGGCCGAAGACCTGTCGACGATCGGCGAGCACCTGCCCGCCGCGCTGGACGGCCCGCTGGTCATCGTCGGCGGCGCCGAGGGCAAGGGCCTCGCGCGGCTCACCCGCGAGCGCTGCGACGCCCTGGTGCGGGTCCCGATCGCGGCGTCGGTGGAGTCCCTCAACGTCTCCGTCGCCACGGCGATCGCCCTCTACGAGCTGCGCCGCACCCGTCCGAGCGACGGCGACCTCGCCACCGGCCGCGCCTGAGCGGAGCCGGCCGGACGGCCGAAGGCGAACGGGCGAGAGAAGGTGGATCGCCAGCGGCTCAGCGACTGGCGATCCACCTTCTTCTCGCGTCGGCGGGTCAGCGGGTGCGGAGCCAGGCGTCCTCGGCCGCCCAGTCGTCCATCGTGTCGCCCTCGATGGTCGCCGCGGTGGGGAACACGGTCCGCCAGGAGCGGCCGGTGAGCATCTCGTCCAGCCAGGCCACGAGGTCCGGGATCTCGCTGAGGTAGTCGGTGCGGGGGGTGTAGCCGAGCTCGGCCCGGGCCAGGGCGTCACTCGCCACGACGTCGTCAGGGACGCTCCACGGGGTGCTGCCCAGCTGGCTGAACCGCCCGACCGGGTCCCCGGGCAGGAGCACCTCCTCCCACGTGTGCCCGGCGGCGGCCGCGACGGCGGCGACGATCTCCCGGACGGTCGGGGCGGTCGCGTCGACGGCGTTGTAGACGCGCAGACCGGGGAGCGGTGCCGCGAGAGCGATGATCTCGGCGATGTTCGCCGACGCCGACGGCTGGAAGCGGGTCCGCCCGCCGTACGCGAGGATCACCTGTGCTCGCTGGGCCCTGGCCCGGACGAAGGCCCACAGCTCGCGCGGGTGCACCGAGCCGCGCCCGTACACCGAGCCCGGCCTGGTGATCGTGAGCGGCACCGTGGCCTCCGCGAGCAGCACGTCCTCCACGGCGACCTTGCACGCGGAGTAGCCGGCCGCCGCGGGGGCGACGCGGTCCTGGGTCTCCAGCAGGGGCACGGGATAGGAGGGGAACGGCCCGTCGGTCTCGAACCCGCGGCCCGCGGCGTCCGCGTACACCGACAGCGTCGACACGACGGACAGGGCGCCGACCGCGTCCCCGAGGGCGACGAGCCGCCGCGCCTGCTCGGGGACGAAGCAGACGGCGTCGACGAGCAGGTCGACCCCCGCCGCCGCGGCGTGCAGCGCGGGGAGGTCGTCGCGGTCGAAGGTCGCGGTCCGCGCGCCGTCGGGCACCGGCGCGGTGGGCACGGTGGTCCCGCGGCTGGCGACGGTGACGTCCCAGCCGTCGTCGAGGAGCCGCCGGGCCGTGGCCAGGCCGATCTGGCCGGTGCCGCCGAGGACGAGTGCGCGTCGGGAGGACATGGACCGATCCGAGCACCCGCGCCGCGCCGTGTCCACGCCGCCCCCGGGTGTTGCGCCGACAGCGCAACCGACCACGGACCCGACCACGCGCGAGAGAGCCGCGTCGGGATCGGGTCCGGTCGGGCTCGGCTGCGAGGGCGGCGATCCTCGCGTCGGCCCCTTCTCGTCCGGGCGTTCGGGTGCCACTCTGGGGCGTGGCCGTCGACACCTCCACGCGTCCGGGACCTCCCGCCGGGGCCGACCGCCCCGGTCCGCGTCGGCGGTGGCCGGTGGTTGCGGTAGCGCTCGTCCTCGTCGTGGCGCTCGCGGTGGGGGTCCCGCTCCTGTGGCGGTGGGAGCGGGTCCAGCCCCTGCAGCTGGGAGGGGTGTCCGGCGGCGGCAGCGTCGGGTCGATCCAGCTGCCCCACACCGGCACGTCGGTCTGGCTCGTCGACCAGCCCGTCGGGGTGGTCGAGATCCTCCCGCTCCAGCTCACCAACGACAGCACCCGTGCGGTCACCCTCGACGGCGTCGAGCCGCTCCTGCACGGCGACGCCGGCCCGCGGCTGCGCCGGGTGGACGAGCACCTTTCCGTGTACGGCCCGTCCCGGCCGGTCCGCGGGTACGTGCTGGCGCCGGGTGAGGTCGTGTCGCTGTCGTTCCCGGTCACGGCCCGCGGGTGCGACAGCACCGGCCCGGGCGGGACGACCGGGGCGACCATCGCCACCGACCAGGTCACCGTCCACTTCCACCGGCTGGGCCGCGCCCGCACCGCGGTCCTGCCGATGGACCAGCAGCTCGACGTCGCGTACGACGGCGACACCACTCGCGGTGACCACCTCAGCTGCGTCGCGCCGGTGGGCTGACCACCGTCCGACGGGGCACGCCGTCAGGTCAGATCACGTCAGGTCGTCGACGATCCGGTCGCGGCCGGCGTCCTTGGCCCGGTAGAGCAGGGTGTCGGCCCGCGCGACGAGGCGGCGCGGGTCCTCACCGGGGACGGCGGCGGTGAGGCCGGCGGAGAAGGTCACGGGCAGGCCGGCCCGGGCGCCGCCGGCGCGCAGGCGGTCGAGCACCAGGCGCGGGTCGCGGCTGTCGGCGAGCACGAGCAGGAACTCCTCGCCGCCCCAGCGGGCGGCCACGTCCCCGCCCCGGATCCCGCCGCGGAAGAGGTCGGCGTACCCGCGCAGCGCGTCGTCGCCCGCGTCGTGCCCGGCCCGGTCGTTCAGCGCCTTGAAGCAGTCGAGGTCGACCATCGCCAGGGCCGTCCGCGGCGGCAGGTTCGCGAGCACCGGCTCCAGCGCGCGCCGGTTGTGCAGTCCCGTGAGCGGGTCCGAGCCCGCCTCCCGGCCGAGCCGGTCGGTCACCGCGACCAGTCGCTGGGCGAGGCCGTGCTGCTCGATCAGAGCCGCGGCGACCGCGGCGAGGTCGCGCAGACCGGCCCGCTGGACGTCGGAGAGCTCCCGTGGGCTGGTGTCGAGGACGCAGACCACCCCGAGGGACACGTCGGTCCCGGAGAGGATGTTCGCCCCCGCGTAGAACCGCAGCCCGGCGTCGGCCGCGACGTCGCACCCGGCCCGCGGGTCCTCGGCGAGGTCGGGGATGACCGTCAGCCGGTCCGGCGCGGCGATCGTGTGCTGGCAGACGCTGGTCGCCCGCGGGGTGGCCCGGGGGAAGCCGAGGTGGTCGAAGCCGGCCGCGGCCCCGGTGACCAGGGTGGTCTCGTCGAGGAAGTTGACCAGCGCCGTCGGCGCCCCGCACAGGGCCGCCGCGGCGCGGGCGATGGCGTCGAGAGCGGCCTGGGGCCGGTTGAGCAGCGCCCCGGACGCGCGCAGCGCGGTGAGCTGCGCGACCTCGTCCCCGCCGCGTCCCTGGAGCGGGTCCGACGCGGTGTCCGACGATGCCGCCGGGGACGGGGCGGGGTGGGTCGCCGGTGGAGCACCCGCGGTCGCCGTCCCCGGGGCGGCCTCCCTCCCCGGGGCGGCGCGGTGCCCGGTAATCGTCGCCGGTCGAGCGGTCATGGGCCGAGTGGAGCAACCGCCGCCTGAGCGTCGCCTGAGCCGGGCGACGGCTGCGGACGGTCGGGAGGCCGGTCGGCGAGGCCGGTCAGCGGTCCCCGCGGGCCATCCCCAGCAGCCGGTCGAACACGGCGGCGCCGTCGTCGCGCAGCCCGGAGTGCTGGTGCTCGCTGGTCTCCCAGGTCCGCAGCCCGCGGACGGCCGCGGCGGTCTCGCGGGAGAAGCCCGGGTCCACGAACATGTCGTCCACGTAGACCGCGGCCGCGACCGGGACCTCGTTGCGGGCGAGCACGGCGGGGTCGTAGAGCGGGCCCCAGTCGCTGAGCGCCGCGAGGGCGTGGGCCACCGGGGCGAGCGGCACGAGGACCGGGTCGGCTTCGAACAACGACGGGAACACCATCTCCCCCGTCCAGGGGAACGGCCCCGCGGGAGCCAGGGCGTCGAGCCCGCCGAGGGCGTGGCGGACCCGCTGGGCGGCCCACGCGGTGGGGCCGCCCTGGGCGTAGCAGGCCTCGTGCACGACCGCGTACAGCGGGCCTGCGGCGTAGCCCAGCACCCCCTGGACCGTGGCCAGGAAGGTGTCGGTGAGGACGTCCGGCCGGGCCGGGTCCACCGCGTCCTCCAGGAGGTACCAGAGCTCGTCGAAGCCGCGGGCGTCGCCGAGCTTCTGGCCCAGGGACTGGAACCGCTCCGGGGTCAGGACCTCTCCGCTCGGCAGCCGCTGGGTGCCGCCGGCGAGGAGGTCGACCACCTCCCGGGCCCGGGCGTCGGCCTCCGGGTAGCGGTCCCGGAAGGCCGCCGAGCGGCGCGCGACGGCGGCGAAGGTCCGCTCGTAGACCTGCTCCGCGGTCGCGTCGAGGGACGCCAGCCCACCGGTGATCAGCACCTCCCGCAGCCCCTCGGGCGCGAACGACAGGTAGGTCAGGGCGCAGAAGCCGCCGAAGGACTGGCCCAGGACGCTCCACCGGGTGTCGGGACCGGCGAGGTGCGCCCGCAGGAGCTCGCAGTCCGCGACGATGGCGTCGGCCCGGAAGTGGCGGAGGTAGGCGGCCTGGGCGGCGGCGTCCCCCCGCGCGGGCAGCGTGCTCCGGTTCGCCGGGGTCGACCGCCCCGTGCCGCGCTGGTCGAGCAGCAGCACCCGGAACTCCGTCAGCGCCCGGCCCAGCCAGCCCGTCGGGGTCAGCGGCCGGTCCGCGCGGCCGCCGGGGCCGCCCTGCAGGAACACCAGCCAGGGCAGGTGGTCGCCGTCGCGGGACGGGGTGACGACCTCCCGGGCGTAGACCTCGAGCTGCTCACCGGACGGGTCGGTGTGGTCCAACGGCACCTCGAGCACGTGGTCGCGGAGCAGCAGGCCGGGCAGTCGGTGGGTCGTCACCCGCGCGGCCGGCGACGGTGACCCGGCCGGCGTCGGTGACACCGGGTCCGGCGACCGCGGGGCGGTCGGCGCGAGGGGGGAGACCTCGACGTTCGGGGCGGTCGGGACACTCGGGGAGGCGGGCACGGGCGGAGCCTGGCAGAGCCGGTCGACCGCGTCACCCGGTGCCGGCGCGAGACCGGGTGACCGGGCCGGCCCGAGCCGGGCCCGGGTCGCCGCGTCGGTGGGTCGGGCCGGATCGCCTCGGCGGGGGCGACAGCCGGGGCAGCCGCCGGTCGAGCCGGATCACCAGGTCACCGGGTCGCTGTGACCACCCGATCGGACGACGGCGGCACGACCGACGGGCCCGGCGCCGCGAGGGTGCCGACGCCGACGGTCACCCCGTCCTCGACCGCGCGCAGGTACAGCTCGAGCTTGGTGTTCGCCGGCCGTCCGGCCTCGCCGTACTTGCGGCGGACCCGCTTCAGGTACTCCTTGGCGGTGTAGTCGGTGACCGCCATCCGCCGGGCGACGGACTTGAGCGGCAGCCCGGACGCGTACAGCGCGAGGGCCTCCCGTTCCCGGACGGACAGGGCGGGTCCGGCCGCGGCCGGCGCTGCCGGGACGACGCCGGCCGTCGCCGGACCGGACGACACGAGACCGGCCGCAACCGGGTCGGTCGACCCGCCTGAGCCGGTCGGGGCCGCCCCACCGGCGCCGGTGCGCCCGCGCTCGGACCCGGTGGCCGCACGGCCCAGCCCGTCGGGCCCGGGTCCACCGCGGACCGCGGCCGAGCCGGACCGGGACGCGGGTGCGGCCGCGGTGGTGTCGACCGCGGCCGG
>CAXSIB010000200.1:0-6262 GCA_964237095.1 uncultured Actinomycetales bacterium | reverse complement strand
GTCGTCGAGGTGGGGGTGGTCACCGGTTCATCTTGACAGTGTTCAGACCCGGTGGTGAACTTGACACCGTTCAGATCGTCCCTTCCGGCAGGAGCCGCCCCGCATGTTCCACACCCTCGGCGTACGGATCGTCCGCCGCGCCCGCCTCGTCCTGGCCGTCGCCCTGGTCGCCCTGATCGGAGCGGCCGTCGTCGGGGTCGGGGTCTTCGGCCACGTCCTGTCCGGGGGGTTCGCCGACCCGCGGTCGGCGTCGACGCAGGCCACCACGCTGCTGGCGCAGCACTTCGGCGGCGAGGACGACCTGCTCGTCCTCGTCCACGCCCGCGCCGGGACCGTCGACTCCCCCGCCGCCGCCGCGGACGGTCAGGCCCTGACCCGCCGCCTGGCCGCCGACCCCCGCCTGACCGGCGTGAGCTCCTACTGGGCCACCCACGCCGCGGCCCTGGCGTCCACCGACCACACCGACGCCCTGATCGCGGCCCGCGTGGTCGGGGTCGGTGCGACCGGCGACACCAATGCGACCGCCGTGCTGGCCGCCTACGCCCACACCGACACCCCGGCGGTGACGGTCCGGGTCGGCGGGGACGCCGGCACCGGCATCGGGACCCAGGTCAGCAAGGACCTCGCGGTGGCCGAGTCCATCGCGATCCCCCTGACCCTGGTCCTGCTGCTCCTCGCATTCGGCTCCCTGGTGTCCGCCCTGCTCCCGCTCGCGGTCGCCGTCATCGCGGTCTTCGGGTGCTTCGCCGAGCTCGACCTGCTCACCCACGTCACGTCGGTGAGCGTGTTCGCGATCAACGTCGCGACCGCCCTCGGTCTCGGCCTCGGTATCGACTACTCCCTGCTGATCGTCAACCGGTTCCGGGAGGAGCTCACCGGGGGGGCCACCGTGCCCGACGCGGTCGCCGCGACCACGGCGTCGGCCGGGCGGACGGTCGCGTTCTCCGCGGTCACCGTGGCCGCGGCGCTGTCGGCGATGCTCGTGTTCCCCGTGTACGTGCTGAAGTCCTTCGCCTACGCCGGGGTCGGGGTCACCCTCATCGCCGCGGTCGCCGCGCTGGTCGTGCTGCCCGCGCTGCTCACGGTCCTCGGGCACCGGGTCAACGCCGGCCGGGTCCCCGGCCTGAAGGTCACCCGGGCCGCGGAGTCCCCGTCCTGGGCGCGCCTGGCCCGTGGGGTCATGCGCCGTCCGGTCCTCACCGCGGTTCCCGTGGTCGCGGTGCTCGCGTTGCTCGCGCTCCCGCTGCTGCACCTCAGCGTCGGTACGCCCGACGCCCACGCCATCCCGGCCAGTGCCCCCGCCCACCAGGTCGCCGACGTCCTCACCGCGGACTTCGCCACCCAGCCGGACCCGGTCGAAGTGCTCCTCACCCCCGCGGTCTCCCCCGCGGCCCTGACCTCGTACACCCGCACCCTCACGGCGATGCCCGGGGTCCAGCACGCCCGGGCCGCCACCGCCGACGGCATCCAGCGGATCAGCCTCGCGACGAACCTGCCCGCGACGTCCCCGGCCGCGCAGTCCCTCGTCACCGCGATCCGCGCCGTCCCCGCACCGGCCGCGACCACCGTCCTGGTCGGCGGCGACACCGCGACCCTGGTCGACACCAAGCACGCGATCGGGTCGAAGCTGCCCCTGGCCGGGCTGATCATCGTCCTCACCAGCCTGATCCTGCTGTTCCTGTTCACCGGCAGCGTCATCCAGCCCCTGCGGGCGCTGCTCGGCAACGTCCTCACCCTCGGCTCCACCCTCGGGATCATGGTCTGGATGTTCCAGGACGGGCACCTGCACAGCCTGTTCGGGTTCACCCCCGGAGCGATCGACACCTCCATCCCCGTCCTGCTGTTCTGCATCGCGTTCGGACTCTCCATGGACTACGAGGTGTTCCTCATCAGCCGCATCAAGGAACTCCACGACGAGGGCGCCACCACCGCCGACGCCACCACCCACGGCCTCGCGAAGACCGGGCGCATCGTGTCCACCGCCGCCGTCCTGCTCGCGGTCAGCTTCTTCTCCTTCGCCACCGGCCACGTCGGCTTCATCCAGCTGTTCGGGCTCGGCACCGGCCTCGCGATCCTCCTCGACGCCACCCTCGTCCGCGGGATCCTCGTCCCCGCGTCGATGCGACTGCTCGGTGAACACGCCTGGTACGCCCCCACCGTCCTCCGCCGCCTCCACACCCGCATCGGGCTCGCCGACACCACCCCGCCGGCCGCGGCCTCCACCGCACCCGTGCCCGTGGACCGGGATCCCGGCGAGGCTCCGCCGGCAGGTGGCCGACGCCCCCTCGACCAGCGCCCGGCACACTGACCGTCGCGCCGGGACCGCCGGGACCGCCGGGACCGCCGGGACCGCCGGGTGCTGCTGGTCACGGACGACGGGGAACAGGTCGCCGCCGCCCGGACCCGCGTTCGGTGGTGCCGTGCCGCAGATCTCGGCCGCCCACCCGCCGCTGACGGTGGCCCCTGGCCGAGATCCGCCATCGGTCGGCTCCGTCCACGAGCTGGTCCGGTCCGCAGCCGCGGGCACTCGAGACCGTCGCTCCGCGGCACCCACCACCGGACGCGGTTCCTCGCCTCGGTCGACCGCCCTCGCCCGCCGAGCATCATCCCTGCGGAGGTGACCGTGTCCGGGACTGGTGCGCCCCTCCGCCCGCCGGGCCGCACCCCACCGACGTCGCTGCCGTCGAGGTCGGCCAGGGCCAACGAACTGGCGTCGGCTCCCGGACCGACCTCGACCCGGTACGCGCCGAGTGCGTCCGGTCTCCGGTCCGCTCGCGCTGCTACCGCCGGTCGACGCCGGCGGACGGGACCGCGTCGGCACGGTCAGGGACGGCCGACAGTCGTTCCTCGGAGAGGTGCGTCGGGCCGCGGGCGGCAGTGCGAGCAGCGTCGTCGCGGGCACCGGCGGCCGGCCGGTCGGTGAGGATGAGCCGGTCCTTGCCTTCCTTCTTCGCCTGCAGGAGAGCGCGGTCGGCGAGGTCGATGACGTCGGCGGCGGCGACGGCGTCGGTGGAGTCGGCCAGACCGAAGCTGGCGGTGAACGCGGGGGTGGCGCAGTCGGCCCGGGTCGTGGCGGCGCGCAGTTCGTCCCGGATCCGGTGGACGACCGGGGCGGCCTGCTCGGCGGTGCACCCGGGTAGGACGACCACGAACTCCTCGCCCCCGTAACGGCAGATCACCTCGGTGTCGCGCAGGACCGACCTGAGGGTCTGGGCGAACAGTCGCAGCGCCTGGTCGCCGACGGTGTGGCCGTAGGTGTCGTTGAGCGCCTTGAAGGAGTCGAGGTCGGCGAACGCCACCGCGAAGCCGGTGTCGGCCGCCGTGAGCTGCTCGAGGCGGTCGGTCATGCTCCGGCGGTTCAACAGGCCCGTCAGGGGATCGGTGGTCGCTGCCAGCTCGGTGGAGGCGGTCGCGCGGAGGGTGCCGATGCGGGCCCCGGTGTGCACGGCCAGGGCCTCGGTGCGCGACAGCTCGTCGTCCGCCGGGAGGACACCGGCCCGGCCGGTGGTGTGGAGCACGCCCATCGGCGAGCCCAGGATCATCACCGGCGTACAGACCGCCGACAGTCCGGGTCCGCGCTCGGCGAGACGAGGACACGCGTCGACCTCCTCGCTCGACACGAACGACGTGGTGTGACCGCGGCGGACCGCGGGGCACCGCTCCGGTGTCCGCACCGAGCAGCCCGGGGTGCCGATCGGGGACACCGCGACCCGGGCCAGGTGCGCCCGGCTGGAATCGGCGAGCAGCAGCTCGGCCGGCCCGCTGCTCACGCGGGGCAGGACGCGGGCGACCAGCACCTGCGCCTCCGCCTCGGTCTCCGCCATGTCCAGTCCGGTCTGGACCCGGGCGACGAACTCGTGCTGGTCGGCCTGAGCGGTCAGCGCGGCCTGCTGCGCCCGGATCCGCTCCCGCTGGGTTCGGGCGGCGCGCATCGCCGGCCGCGCGGCGAAGGCGTAGGAAAAGCCGAAGCCGATCACGCCGAACACGGCGGTCCCGAAGAGGAGTCGGCGAGCACCACCGTCCGGGTACACCTGCGAGCTCAGGGTCGCCGCCACCGCGTAGCCGACCATCAGCGCGATGAGCGCCCGCAGCGTCAGCCGCACCGACGCCAGTCGTGATCCGTCGGGAACGAACCGGAAGAGCGACCGGGCCGCGCCCGTCACACCGCGCACCGACCCGACCCCCGACCCGTGTGGTCCGATCCTGACCCGGTCCACCATGCCCGGTCCCACCTGAGGGGCACCTGAGGGGCACCTGCGGGGCACGGAGTCCGCGTCCGGACCGGGCGGCTCCCCTCCGACCTCTCCGTGGGACCGGGTGATCGGCCGTCAGGCCGCGGCCGAGGTCACCCGCTCAGCCTTCGTGGCGTGGTCGTCCGGGCGGCGTGGTCGTCGAAGGTGGTGTTCTTCGCGGGGCTGTCGGCGAGCCGCGGCTGGACCATCCCGACGACGGTGACGTCGGATCCGCAGCCGGTGCAGCCGGAGCAGCCGGAGCGCGAGGGCCGGCCCGTCGATGCCCGCACCGGAGACGACGACACGGGTGTCCTCGTCGAGGAGGACGTCGCCCGCCATCGCGACGACGCGATCCGGGAACTACGGAGCCCCGCGAGTCCACGCCGAACTCGTCCGTCGGGCCGAGGCGGATCGGCGGCTGGTCGACCGCCGAGCACGGCCGCGCCGAGCACGTCGTCGACGCGGTTCAGCTGCGGTCTCCACCGTCCGCCCCGTCGGCGGACGGCGGAGACCGGGGCGGGTGGCCGCGTCGGCGGTCCGACCCTCCACCTGACTGACATCGGCCCCGGAGGCACTTCGCGGTGATGGACAGCTCGCGTGTCCGCGACGGCCGGGGCGGTGCCCTGGTGGGTCAGGGTGCGCTGCTGAGCTTGGCGAGGACGGCGGGGATCTGGCGGTAGACCGCACGCTCGTCGGCGTCGAGGTGGTCGTGGGCGGCGGCGGCGATCCATCCGGCCCGCCGGGACCGGTCGGCGTCGAGCCGGGTCCGCCCGGCCGCGGTCAGCTCGACCCGGACCCGCCGGTGGTCGTGCGGGTCCGAGTCGACGGTGACGAGGCCGCCGGCGTGCAGGAGGGCCACGGTGCGCGCCATCGACTGGTGGCGGACCCCCGCGCGGGCGGCGAGATCGGTGATCGACACCGGCCCAGTGCGGTCGAGGTGCCCGAGGACCGCGGCCTGCCCGGCGGGCATCGAGTCCTCGGCGCGGGCGCGGCGGACGAAGTCCCCGACCGCCACCCGCAGCCGTTCGGCATCGTCCAGCCCATCCCGTCGAACCATCCCCCGAACCTACAGCCTGGCTGTACGCTCGACACACAGGCCTGCTGTACATCCGTGAGGAGCACCGATGACGATCGACCCGTACGCGCTCGCGTTCCCCGCATCCGAGTTCGCCCTGTCCAGCACCGATGTCGCCCCCGGCGCCCCGCTCCCGGCGGCCTGCTTCAACACTGTGTCCGGGGCGAACCAGTCACCGGAGCTGACGTGGGGCCCGTTGCCGGAGGGCACGCGCAGCGTGGTGGTCACGGGCTTCGACCCCGACGCGCCCATCCCGGGCGGCCTGTGGCACTGGGCCGTCAAGGACATCCCCGCCGCGGTGCCCGGTCTCCCCCGGGACGCGGGCCGCGTCGGCGGTCGGCACCTGCCGGCCGGGAGCGTGGCGCTGGTCAACGACCTCGGCGTGGCCGGCTACTCCGGGGTGAACCCCCCGCCCGGGTCGGGCACCCACCGCCTCGTCCTCGCCGTGACCGCCCTGGACGCCGAGGTCCTCGACCTGCCCGCCGGGGCGAGTCTCGCGGTGCTCAACATCGCGATGATCACCCACACCCTCGGCCGGGCGCTGCTCGTCGGCACCAGCCAGGCGCCGCCCCGCTGACCGCCGCACCCGCGGACACCCCGGGTGCCCGGTGGGGCCGACGTCGAGCGCACGGGAGCCGACGTCAGCGGACTCCCGGGGTGACCGCCGGAGAGCAGGCTCAGGACGTCGCCCGGCGAGCGGGCGAGGACGTCGCAGATCGCAGTGAGGGTGGAGAAGCGGACCGCCCGCGCACGATCGTTCGTCAGCACGGACAGGTTGACCACCGTGACCCCGACGCGGTCGGCGAGCTCGGTGAGGGGCATCCCCCGGTCGACCGGCAGCCGGTCGAGGGTGCGGTGGATCCGGTGCGGGTCATCGTTCGGCACCTCAGACGAGCCCGTCGACGTCATCGCGCAGGACCGTGCCGCGCCGCATCCCCTCGGCCAGGAAGGCCAC
>CAXSIB010000199.1:0-6312 GCA_964237095.1 uncultured Actinomycetales bacterium | reverse complement strand
GTGACCGTGTGCTTCTCGCCGTCCAGCTCGATCACGGTCTTGAGCGCGTTGTAGAGCTCGGGCAGCTCGCCGGCCGCGAACTCGACGTCGACGACCGGACCGATGACCCGGGCGACACGGCCGGTGCCCACCCCGCCCGTGCTGGTGGAGTCGGAGGTCTGGATGGTCGCGGTCACGCGGTGCTCCCTGTGCTGGACGTCGGGTTCGTGGTCGGGGCTCGCACGGGTCAGTCCCGCGAGGCCGCGCCGGCGAGGGCGTTGGCCCCGCCGACGATCTCGGTGATCTCCTGCGTGATGTCGGCCTGGCGGACCCGGTTGGCCTGGGTCGTGAGCCGGGTGACGAGGTCGTTGGCGTTGTCGGTCGCGGACTTCATGGCGCGCTGGCGGGCGGCGAGCTCCGAGGCCGCCGCCTGCAGCAGGCAGGTGTAGACGCGGGTCGTCACGTAGCGCGGGAGCAGGGCGTCCAGGACGTCCTCCGCGGACGGCTCGAAGTCGTACAGCGGCAGCACGTCGTGCTCGCCGGGCTGCTCCTCGCCCTCGACGATCTCGATCGGGGCCAGGCGGAGCACCTCGACCTCCTGGGAGACCCGGTTGACGAAGCGGGTGTAGACGATGTGGACCTCGTCCACGCCCTCGTCGCCGTCCTCCTCGAACGCCGCGACCAGGGTCCCGCCGATCTCGCGGGCGTCCTCGACCGACGGCGAGTCCGTCATCCCGGTCCAGTCCTGGGCGACGTCGCGGCCGCGGAAGCGGAAGTAGCTGATCCCCTTGCGCCCGACGACGTAGAGGACCGGCTCCAGCCCCCGACCCTCGAGCCGGGAGATGAGCCGCTCGGTCTCGCGCAGCACGTTCGACGCGTAGGCGCCGGCGAGGCCGCGGTCCGACGTGCAGACGAGGACGGCGGCCCGCCGCGGGTTCTCGGGCTCGGTCGCGAGCGGGTGGTCCAGCCGCGTGAAGGTGGCCAGCGCGGACACCACGCGCGTCAGCTCGCGCGCGTAGGGCGTCGCCGCGTTCACCCGGGCCTGCGCCTTGACGATGCGCGAGGCCGCGATGAGCTCCATCGCCCGGGTGATCTTCGACGTCGCCTTCACCGAACGGATCCGGGAGCGGACGATCCGCAGCTGGCCGGCCATCAGCTCCTCTTCGCGGTGGTGATCTGCTCCTGGCGCACCTCGGCGTCGCCGAGGGGCGCGTCGTCGGAGCCGCCGAGCAGGGTCTTGCCCTCCGAGGTCCGGAACTGGTGGCCGAACGTCTCCACGAGCTTGGTCAGCTCCTGGTCGGTGGACTTCTCGAACTTCCCCGACTCCCGGATCGCGGCGAGCAGGTCGCCGTGCTCGCGGCGGAGGAAGTCCAGCAGCTCGGTCTCGTAGCGGCGCACGTCGGGCACCGCCACCTTGTCGAGCTTGCCGGTCGTGCCGGCCCAGATCGACACCGTCTGCTCCTCGAACGGGTACGGGGAGTACTGCGCCTGCTTGAGCAGCTCGATGAGCCGCTGCCCGCGGGCGAGCTGCGCCTTGCTGGCCGCATCGAGGTCGGAGGCGAACATCGCGAACGCCTCGAGTGCGCGGTACTGCGCCAGGTCGAGCTTCAGCGACCCGGACACCGTCTTCATCGCCTTGGTCTGGGCGGCGCCGCCGACCCGGGACACCGACTGGCCGACGTCGATGGCCGGGCGCTGGTTGGCGTTGAAGAGGTCGGACTGCAGGAACAGCTGTCCGTCGGTGATCGAGATCACGTTGGTCGGGATGTACGCCGAGATGTCGTTGCCCTTGGTCTCGACGATCGGCAGCGCCGTCATCGAGCCGCCCCCGAGCTCGTCGGAGAGCTTCGCGCAACGCTCCAGCAGCCGGGAGTGCAGGTAGAAGACGTCGCCCGGGTAGGCCTCGCGGCCCGGCGGGCGGCGCAGCGTCAGCGAGATCGAGCGGTAGGCGTCGGCCTGCTTGGAGAGGTCGTCGAAGACGATCAGGACGTGCTTGCCCGCGTACATCCAGTGCTGGCCGATGGCCGAGCCGGTGTAGGGGGCGATGTACTTGATGCCCGCCGGGGCGTCGGCCGGGGCCGCGACGATCGTCGTGTACTCCATCGCGCCGTTGTCCTCGAGGGACTGGCGGACACCGGAGATGGTCGAGGCCTTCTGCCCGATCCCGACGTAGATGCAGCGGACCTGGCGCTTCGGGTCACCCGACTGCCAGTTGGCGCGCTGGTTGATGATCGTGTCCAGGGCGATCGCGGTCTTGCCCGTCTGGCGGTCACCGATGATCAGCTGGCGCTGGCCGCGCCCGATCGGGGTCATCGCGTCGATGGCCTTGATGCCGGTCTGCATCGGCTCGTGGACGCTCTGCCGCTGCATGACCGACGGCGCCTGGACCTCCAGCGGCCGCTGGGCCTCGGCCTCGATCTCGCCGAGACCGTCCAGCGGGGCGCCGTTGGGGTCGATGACGCGGCCGAGGAAGGCGTCGCCGACCGGGACGGAGAGGATCTCCCCGGTCCGCTTGACGGTCTGACCCTCCTCCAGGCCGGCGTAGTCGCCGAGGACGATGACGCCGATCTCACGGGTGTCGAGGTTCAGGGCGAGCCCGACCGTCCCGTCGGCGAACCGCAGGAGCTCGTTCGCCATCACCGAGGGCAGGCCCTCGACGTGCGCGACGCCGTCGGCGGCGGAGACGACGTAGCCCACCTCCTCCTCGGTGGCGGCGGCCGGGTCGTAGGAATCGACGAACGCTGCGAGTGCGCTCCGGATCTCGTCCGGGCGGATCGACAGTTCTGTCATCTGCTGTCTCCCGTCGTGCGGGGCCGAGGTCCCGCGGGTGTGGCTGAAGTGGTCAGGATGGAGGTCGTCGGTGTCGCGTGGGACGGCGGCACTACCCCACCAGTCTGCGTCGGGCCCCGGCGAGGCGGCTGGCCACCGAGGCGTCGACCACGGTGTCCCCGACCTCGGCCACGAAGCCGCCGAGCACCGCGGGGTCCTCGATCACGTTGAGCTGCACGCTGTGCCCCACGAGGCCGGCCAGCTTCTCCGCGAGGCGGGCGTGCTGGGCCGGGGTGAGCGGGGCGGCGACCCGCACGACGGCCACGACGCGGTCCTGCAGGGCGGCGACGAGCGCCTGCACCTCGGTGAGCGCCGTCTCGACCGAGCGGCCGCGCAGGTCCGCGACCGAGGCCTCGGCGAGGCGGACGGCGGCCGTGGACGCCTTGCCGTCGAGGAGGCGGTGGACGAGGGCGGCACGCGACGCCGCGGGTGCGCGCCGGTCGGCGAGGGCCGACCGCAGGTCGGGATCGCCGTCGATGATCCGCTCGAAGCGGAACATGTCGTCCTCGAGGGAGTCCAGGTCACCGGTGCTCCGGGCCGCGGCCACCTCGGCCGCCGTGGCGGCGACGTCGAGGCCGTCGACGAGGTCGCGCGGGTGTGACCAGCGGTCCGCCGCGGCGTCGCCGACCATCGTCGCGACCGGGTCGGCGACGCGGCCGTCGAGGAGGGTGTGGGCGAGGGCCGACCGGGTGGCTGGCGTCCGGGACGGCTCGGTCAGCGCCCGCCGGAGGCCCGGCTCGTGGCCGAGCAGGCGGGCGACCGACCGCAGCCCCTCACCGAAGACGGGGAGGTCGGCGCTGGTCGCCCCCTGCTCGACGCCGAGGGCGTCCAGCAGCCGCGCCAGCGCGAGTCGGCTGGCGGTCCCGAAGCCACCGGCGACGACCTCGACCACCGCGGCCGAGAGGGTGCCGGCTCCGACCGGAGTCACTCCGCCCGAGGTGGCGCCGACCGCGGTGGCCCCGGTCGGGGTGGCACCGGCGAGCCCGTCAGGCACCGGCCGGCTCCCGCTCGGCCGGCCGCTCGCCGATCTCGTCCATGAAGCGGTCGACGACGCGGGTGCGGCGCACCTCGTCGTCGAGGGACTCCCCGACGATCTTCGACGCCAGCCGGGTGGCCAGGCCGCCGATCTCGGTGCGCAGCTGCGCCTGGGCCGAGCGACGCTCGGCCTCCAGCTGGGTCTGCGCCGAGGCGGTGATGCGTGCCGCCTCGTCCTGCGCCTGCTGGCGCATCTCCGCGACGATCGACGCGCCCTGCACCCGGGCCTGCTCGCGGATCGTGTTGGCCTGGTCGTCGGCCTGGGCGAGCTGGACGCGGTAGCGCTCGCGCTCGTCGGCCGCCTCGGCCTGGGCCCGCTCGGCCCGTTCGATACCGCCCTGGATGGCCTCGTTGCGGTCGTGGAACAGCTTCTCCAGGCGCGGGACGATCCGGCTCGCGAAGAAGTAGTAGAGGACCCCGAAGACGACGAGGCTCGCGATGAGCTCACCCGGGTGGGGCAGGATCGGGCTCGCCGTGTCCCAGTTGAAGACCCTCAGTGGTGCCACCATCACAACCCCCTCCGCTGCCCCGACCTGCCCGGCACCCACCCGTCGACCACGTGACGACCGATCACTTGAAGACGAAGGCGAAGACCAGTCCGAGGATGGCCAGCGCCTCGGCGAGGGCGAACCCGAGGATGGCGATCGACTGCAGCTGGCCGCGGGCCTCGGGCTGGCGGGCCACCCCGTTGATGTAGGCGGCGAAGATGAGGCCGATGCCGACCCCGGGGCCGATGGCGGCGAGGCCGTAGCCCAGGAATGCGATGTTGCCCTTCATGTCTCTCTCTTCCGTCCCGTCTGGTGGTGGAGCGTGGATGGGGTGGTCAGTGCTCGTCGGCGATGGAGCCGGCGATGTAGAACGCGGTGAGCAGGGTGAAGATGTACGCCTGCAGGAAGTCGATGAGCAACTCGAAAGGCGTCAGCACCGCGTACATCGCGTAGCTGGGGACCGCGACGAGGCGCAGGGCGATGTTCGAGCCGTGGAGCAGGAAGTACTCCCCCGCGACCGCGAACAGCAGCAGCAGCAGGTGGCTCGCGAACATGTTCCCGAAGAGCCGCAGCGCCAGGGTGATCGGGCGGGTGATGAAGTTGGTGATGAACTCCAGCACGAAGATCACCGGCCGCAGCGGCCTGGGCAGGCCCGGGGCCACGAACGACGCGAGGTAGCCGCGGAAGCCCTTCCGGCGGAAACCGACCACGTGGTAGACGACGAAGGAGACCAGTGTGAGCGCGACCGGGATGCCGATCCGGCTCATCGTCGGGAACTGGATGACGGGGATCTCGCCGAACACGTTGTTCAGCAGGATCAGCGTGAAGAGGGAGAACAGGAGCGGGACGAACGGGCGGAACTCGTGGCCGCCGATGATGTCGCGGCCCATGCCGTTGCGCACGGAGGAGTACACGTACTCCAGCGCGGCCTGCGCCTTGCCCGGGACGAGGGTGAGGCGGCGGGTGACCAGCTCGGTCGCGACGATCAGGAACAGGGCGGAGAAGACCAGCGCCAGCATCGGGCGGGTGAGGGCGAAGGACCCGTGCCCGACGAGTGGCTGCCAGAAGTCGGACGTCCCCGGGGGCACGAACTCTGCCCTCGTGATGGCCGGGATCACACGTGCTCCTCAGGTCGGCGGTCGTCGGAAGGTGCGCGGCGGCTGTCCCCAGAGGGACCACCAGGATCGACATCGGCTGGCGGGACTTCCTGGTGCTGGTGCCAACCGTACCTGACCCACACCAGCGCCAGACCCGTCCCGACCCCGACGAACAGGCCCACGGGCAGCAGGAACGCGGTCCCGAGGAGGTGGTCGGCGAGCCAGCCGAGACCGCCGAACAGCACGAGGGGCGAGAGGGTGTGGGCCGTCGCGTTCCAGGCCGGCGACTCCGGCAGCGGCCCCGCGCGGGCGGTGGCGTCGGCGGCCTCGTGGTCGATCGGGTCCGTCCCGCGGAGGCCGGACAGCCCCGGGAGCCGCATGACGCGGTCGAGGCTCCGCCCCGATGTCGGCGGCCGCCGGGCGGGGCTCACCGGGGGTCCGGGAAGGTCTGCGAGCGCAGGCCCGGGGAGCGCAGCACACCGACCGCCTCCGCCACCAGCCAGCTCACGAGCGTCACGGTGCCCCCCACGGCGAACGCTGTCGCGTCGAAGCCGGCGACGGCGGCCGCGGCGGCCGCCCCGGCGCCGAAGACGACGACCTTGAGCACGTAGCTGCCGACCGCCGCGGCCAGCAGCGTCTGCGGGCGCGCCGTCGCCACCGCGGACATGAGCCAGCCGGTGAGCCCGGAGAACGCCAGGACCAGGACCACGGCGCCCGCCACGGTCGCCACCGCGCCCCCCTCCACCACACCGGTGAGCGCGAGCACCGCGGTCACCGCCACCGTGGCCGCGCCGACGGCGGCCGCCGTCGCGGCCGGGCGGCCGAGGACGTCGCGCCGGGCGACCACCCCGGGGACCGGGGTCGGGAGGGTGCCGGGCCCGGTC
>CAXSIB010000198.1:0-6379 GCA_964237095.1 uncultured Actinomycetales bacterium | reverse complement strand
TGTCCGCGACCGCGCCGGCCACCGCCGCGGTGGCGGGCGCCGGCAGCGCGACCGGCACCGCGGCCGTGGCCCCACCCGGCACCTACACGAACCCGGTCAGCACCCCGGGGGCGCCGAGCTTCCCGGACCCGAGCGTCATCCGCGGGATCGACGGCACCTGGTACGCGTTCGGGACGTCGGATCCGATCGGGCCGGGCGGGACCTTCCCGCAGATCCCGATCCTGCGGTCCACCGACCTCGTGCACTGGAAGCTGATCGGCCAGGTGTTCCCCGGGGCGCGGCCCGCGTGGGTCACCGCCGACGCCGGCCTGTGGGCGCCGGACATCCGGTTCGTCGGCGGCCGCTACGTCCTGTACTACGTCGCCACCGACACCGTCGCGATCCCCGGGACCGCCGACTCCGCGATCGGGGTGGCCACCGCCCCGACCCCGGCCGGCCCGTGGACGGACTCCGGCGGACCGCTCGTCGCGCCGCGACCGGGCAACGGCTCGTACCTGGGCACGATCGACCCGGCCGGGTTCACCGACACCCAGGGGCGGCACTGGCTGTACTGGTCGTCGTTCAACGGCGGCGGCTTCGTCACCCGCCTCAGCGCCGACGGGCTGCACACCGTCGGGACGCCGAAGCAGATCCTGATCGACAACCGGTACGAGGGGATCTACGTCGTCTCCCACGGCGGCTGGTACTACGCGATGGCGTCCTCCACCAACTGCTGCGCGGGCCCGGTCACCGGGTACACCGTGTTCGCGGGCCGGTCGCGCAACCCCGACGGCCCGTTCGTCGACCGCGCCGGGGTGTCCCTCGACACGTCGCGGGTCGGTGGCACCCAGGTCATCGCCCCGTACGGCAACCGGTGGATCGGCACCGGGCACAACGCGGTCGTGACCGACGACGCCGGGCAGGACTGGTTCGTCTACCACGCGATCCCCCGGGACGACCCGTACCTGCAGGCGGGCATCAGCCGGCGCCCGATGCTGGTCGACCGCCTCGACTGGATCGGGGGCTGGCCGACGGTCCGCGCCGGCCGCGGGGCCTCGGACACCCCGCAGCGCGACCCGGTGACCGCCGGCGCCCTCGACGACACCTTCACCCGCGCCTCGATCGGCAGCGGGTGGGTCGCCGTCCGCGGCACCTGGGTCCGGCGCGGGGAGGTGACCGCCGGCGGGTTCGCCCGGCAGCGGTCGGGCGGGGCGGGGGTCCTCGTCTCCCGGGCGGTGCTCCCGGCGCAGACCCGGACCCTCGCCGACGTCCGGCTGGGCGACGGCGGGGCCGCGGCCGGGGTCACCGTCCGGTACGCGGGACCCGACGAGCAGGTGGCGGTCGAGGTCGACCGCACGCGGGGCGCCCTCGTCGTCGACGTGGTCCGGGCCGGCGTGCACCACCGGACCGTCGGCGCGCTGCCGGCGGACTTCCCGTACGGCACCTGGCACGTCGTGTCCGCCGAGGTCCGCGGCGGCCGGGTCACCGCGTCGGTCAGCGCCGACGATCTCGCCGACCCGGTCGCGACCGTGAGCACGACCCTGCCGACCCGTGGCCCGACGACCACCGCCGCTGCCCGCCGGGTCGCGCTGGTCACCACCGGCCGCGCCGACGCCGACGCCGTGCGCGTGTCCCGCCTCGCCGTCCCGGTCACCGTCGCGGCCCCGCGCCCCCACACCGGCGTGGCGCTGCCGGCGTTCTCGACCGGCTTCGGCGGCACCGCGATCCCGGCGGGCTGGACGTGGATCCGCCCGGACGCGGCCGCGCACGTGGCCGGCGGCGCCCTCGTCTGGCCCGTCGAGCCCGGCGACCTCAACAACGACCCCGCCAACGCCGGGATCCTGCTGCACGCGGCACCGACGACCGACTGGGTGGCGGAGACGAAGGTGGCGCTCCCGCTGGGCGTGGACGACGTCCGCAACTACCAGCAGGCCGGGATCGCCGCCTACGTGGGCGACGACGACCTGGCCCGCGTCGACACCGTCGCGATCTGGAACACCCGCCAGATCGAGTTCAACCGGAAGCTCGTGTACGCGGGCGTCCCGACCTCGTCGGGGACGGTGCTGGGCCACGCCGCGACCACCGTCTGGCTGCGGCTCTACGCCCACCACACCAGCACCGGCTGGAAGATCCGCGCCGCCAGCAGCACCGACGGGGTCCACTTCGACCTCGGCGGCACCTGGACCTTCGCCGCCGGCGACACCCCGCGGATCGGCCTGGTCTCCCTCGGCAACACCGACCCGTCGGTCAGCGTCCCGACGGCCCGCTTCGACTACGTGAAGGTGTGGCGCCTCGCCGCGCCGACCTCGGCCGGATTCCCCGACTGAGCTCGGAGGTGGTCTGTCCGGGATCGACAGCGGGCAGCGATCCGCCGACCTGGACGCCCGGGATCGGGCGGTCAGGTGTCGATCCCGGACAGCCCGGCCGCGGCCCCGCCGACGGAGGGCACCTGACCGCCGGCGGCCGGGAGCCCCATCGCCTCGATCCGGTGGATGAGCGCGAGGACGGCCGGGTCGGGGCCCTCGTCCGGGTGGGGCGACGAGTGCGGTGGTCCGGTGGTCCCGTGGGCCCAGGCGCGCAATCCGGGCAGGAGGGTCTGGTCGGGGAGCAGCGCGGCGGCCTCCTCGAGGTCGTCGAAGGACACGAGACGCGCCTCGTCCTCGGTGAGCGGCACCAGCAGGGCGGCGGCGAGCAGCGGGACGACCCGGCGGTCGCGGCGGACGGCGAGCGCGAGGATCGCCTGGTAGCGGGTCACCGGCTCCGCCTCGGCGGTGGCGGCGAGGTCGAGCAGCTTCGCGTGCAGCGTCGGGGTGTCCGCGGTGGAGAGCGGATGGGCGAAGGCGAAGCCGGCCCAGTCCCGGACGACCTCGTCGGGGTGGTCGAGCAGCCCTTCCAGGCAGCCGACGACGCGCGGGTCGTCGCCATCGACGTCGGGGAGACAGCTTGCGAGGGTCTCCACCACGTCGCGGTCGGCGCCGGTGGACAGCGAGACCAGCCAGGGCAGCGCCCGCCGGGTCCGGCACCGGCAGCACGCGATGACCAGGCTGCTGACGACGTCCGGGTCGGTCTCGGTCCCGGCCGCGGCGAGCAGGGCGTCCTCGACGACCGGCGGGACCGCGCGACCGTCGTCCAGGGTGGCCTGCCCGAAGGTGGCCAGCAGGTACGCCGCGTGGCCGCGCCGTTCCGGCGTCGGGTCGGACAGCCACCGCAGCCCGAGCGCGAGCTCCGGGCCGCCGTCGACCCGGAGCGAGGCGATCCGGCCCAGCTCGAAGACCGCCGGCCCGTTCAGGTCCTCCTCGGCCCGCAGGGCCCGGGCGACGAGCTCGTCGAAGCGAGGTCCTCGGTGCCGCGCGTCGGCGTGGTCCACCAGGGCGGCCTCGGATCGTCCGCTGCACCGGCCATCCCCCAGGGTCGCCCACGGCCACTCGGTCCGGCGGTCGTCTCCGGGCGCACGGTGGACGAGGGCACGAGCAGCGGCCGGGCTCGACGAGCCCGGCCCCTGCGTCGATCCTGCTGGTCGGTCAGTTGGCGCTGCTGCCCGACAGGTAGCCGTTCGGGTCGATGACGAACTTCTTGGCGACGCCGGAGTCGAAGTCGGCGTAGCCCTGGGGGGCCTCGTCGAGGCTGATGACGGTCGCGTTGACCGCCTTCGCGATCTGCACCTTGTCGTGCAGGATCGCCTGCATCAGCCCGTGGTTGTACTTCATGACCGGGCACTGGCCGGTCGCGAACGAGAGCGACTTGGCCCAGCCGAGACCGAGGCGCAGCGACAGCGAGCCGGTCTTCGCGGCCTCGTCGACGCCACCCGGGTCCCCGGTGACGTAGAGCCCCGGGATGCCGAGCGCACCACCGGCGGCGGTGATCGTCATGAGGGAGTTCAGCACCGTGGCCGGGGCCTCGGTCCCGGCGTTCGAGCCGTGCCCGCGGGCCTCGAAGCCGACGGCGTCGACGCCGGCGTCGACCTCGGGCACGCCGAGGATCTGCTCGATCTGCTCACCGATGTCGCCCTTGGACACGTCGACGGTCTCGCAGCCGAAGCTGCGGGCCTGCGCGAGGCGCTGTTCGTTCAGGTCGCCGACGATGACGACCGCCGCGCCGAGCAGCTGGGCCGACGCGGCGGCGGCGAGCCCGACCGGGCCGGCGCCGGCGACGTAGACCGTCGAGCCCGGCTTGACCCCGGCGGTGTACGCGCCGTGGAAACCCGTCGGGAAGATGTCCGACAGCATCGTCAGGTCGCGGACCTTCTCCAACGCCTGGTCGCGATCGGGGAAGACCAGCAGGTTCCAGTCCGCGTAGGGAACGAGGACGTACTCGGCCTGCCCGCCCACCCAGCCGCCCATGTCGACGTAGCCGTACGCCGAGCCGGGCCGGTCGGGGTTCACGTTGAGGCAGATGCCGGTCTTGCCCTCCTTGCAGTTCCGGCAGCGCCCGCAGGCGATGTTGAACGGCACCGAGGCGATGTCGCCCACGTGCACGAACTCGACGCCCGGACCGACCTCGATGACCTCGCCGAGGATCTCGTGGCCCAGCACGAGACCGGCCGGTGCGGTGGTGCGCCCACGGACCATGTGCTGGTCCGAGCCGCAGATGTTGGTGGTGACGACCTTCAGGATCGCGCCGTGCGGGGTCTTCCGGCCGATGTTCGCCTTGTTGACCCCGGGTCCGTCCTGCAGCTCCAGCTTCGGGTACGGGGTGTCCTGGATCTCGACCCTGCCGGGCTCGATGTACGCGACCGCCCTGTTGCCTGCCATGTCAGTCCTCTCCGCGACGTCTGCCCTGACGCCATCACCCTCCGGTGTAGGCCGTTCTGCCCAGGACGACAACCCCGATCCGGTCCCCCGGCCACCGCGCTCCCGGCGGCGCTACGGTGCGCCCGTGCAGCCCGACCAGGAGCTCGTGGTGGACGACGGGGCCGGCGGGGTGCTGCGGATCCCCTTCTGGCGCGTGGCGGGCACCCGGCCGGGGCCGCACCTGACCGTGCTCGGCGGGATCCACGGCGCGGAGTACACCTCGATCGCCGCGGTCCGCCGGTTCGGGGCGGCGCTCGACCCGGCGCGACTGGCCGGCACCATCACCGCGGTGCCGATCGTGAGCACCGCGTCCTTCTGGGCCCGCACCGCCTTCGTCGTGCCCGGCGACGGGCTCAACCTCAACCGGCAGTTCCCGGGCGACCCGCACGGCAGTGCGAGCCGGGTCCTCGCCCACCACGTCCACGAGGCGTTCATCCGGGGCTCGGACCACCTCGTCGACTGCCACGCCGGGGACCTGTTCGAGGCCCTCGAGCCGTTCGCGCTCTACGAGCAGTCCCCGGTCGAGGCCGCGTCGCGCGACCTCGCCCTCGCCTACGGCCTCGGCCACGTCGTCCGCCAGGGCGCGGCGGTCCGGACCGTCGCCGGCAGCACCAGCGCTGCGGCCGCCGACCTCGGCATCCCGGCGATCACCGCGGAGTCCGGCCAGAACGGGCTGCTCGACCCGGCCGCGGTCGACCGGCACGTCCGCGGCCTGGAGAACGTCGCGCGGTGGCTGGGGATCCTCGACGGACCGGTCCTCGCGACCGCGGACCCGGCGCCGGTCGAGCACGACGGCTGGGAGTGGGTGCGGACCCCGGCGGCCGGCTGGTGGGAGCCCGCGGTCGGCGTCGGGGCGTCGGTGGCCGCCGGCGAGCTGCTCGGGACGGTGACCGACCTGGCGACCGGCGTGGCCACCGGGATCCGGGCGGCCGTCGACGGGGTGCCGCTGTTCCTGACCACCAGCCCGGCCGTGCTGGCCGACGGGCTGCTGCTCGGCCTCGCCCGCGGGACCGGCTGAGCGGATCCGGCGGCGCGTCCGGTCAGGCCCCGGCGGCCCCGGCCGTCCCGTCGACGCGGTAGAGGCGCCAGCTGGCGTTGAACGATGTCCCCGACCACGTCTGGACGAGCGTGGCGACCCCGCCGCCGTGGGCGTAGAGGCCGGGGTAGCGCCGGCCCAGGGCGTCGAACGGGGCCGCCACCGGGTCGGGGACCAGGAGGTACCGGACGTGCCCGACCGCCGGGTGGGCCAGCACGGCCGCGAAGTCCCGGTCGGAGGTGATGACGAACTGGTGAGGGTCCCGGCTCGCGAGGATCACGTCGTAGGCGTACGCGGAGTCGGTGAGGACCGAACCGGCCGGCAGGTCCCGCCGGTCGACGGCGTCCGCCACCCGGTGCTCGGTCTGGAACACCCGCAGGTGCAGGCGGTCCCCCGCGACGGCCCGGCCGGGGTCCACGGCCGCGAGCAGGGTCGCGGCCTCCTCGCGGGCGAGGCGGTGGTCGGTCAGCGTCACCGCCGACACGGGCAGCGACACCGCGACGAGGGCGAGGACCCCGGCAGGGACGGCGGCGGCCAGCACCCGCCGGGGCCGGGAGCGCCTCGAGGCCGCCGG
>CAXSIB010000197.1:0-6385 GCA_964237095.1 uncultured Actinomycetales bacterium | reverse complement strand
CGGGTCGCGGCCGTCCCGAAGAGGCCGCGGCGGGCGGGGCGCGGGCGGATCCGCTCGGCCAGCACCGTGCGCAGGCCGTAGCCGAGCGCCGCGGCGCGGACGAGCGGCGGCCCCAGCGTCGCGGCGGCGACCGCGGACAGCCCCGGTCCCGGCGGGGACACCGCGACGAGCTCGCTCGACACCGGACCGCCGGCCGGTTCGGGCTCGGGCTCGGGGTCGGGCTCGGGGACCCGGGTGGCGTCGACGACAGCGGATCCCGGACGCGGGACGGCCGCCGCCGCCCCGGCCGTGGCGAGGGAGACGAGGGCGCGGCGGGTGTCGTCGAGGGTGCGGGTGACCCGGACGAGGAGCCCGCCCAGGACCAGGGCGACCGCGGCGAGCACCACGACGGCGAGCAGGGCGACGACCTGACCGGCGGACACGCACACCCCTCGGGCTCGGCGGACGCACCCGGGGCCGGGCGCGCCGCGACCCTAGCGGCCCGGTCTCCCACCTGGACCGCCCCCCGGCCCGTCAGCCGTGGCGGCCGGCCAGCTGCCGCAGGTGCCCGCTGAAGCCGTCGGGGGCCCGCCCGGTCGACCGGCCGCTCGTGACGACCGGCAGGTCGAGGACCCGCCGGACCCGCGCCCCGGCCGCGACCGCGGCCGTGACGAGCGCGTGGTCCTCGCCGGTGGGCAGCGGCGCGAACCCGCCGAGCGCGCGGTAGAGGTCGGCCCGGACGCCGAGGTTCGCGCCGTGGACGTGCGGGTGGCCCCGCCCCGGTCCGGGGCGGCCGTAGCGCTCCTCGTGGGCGCCGGCCGTCTCCGCGGGCCAGCCCGACCAGTCGTCGACGGTGACCGTGCCGAGGACGAGGTCGACCCCGGCGCCGGCCCGGGCGTGGGCGAGCTGCCCGGTCAGCCAGTCCGGGGGCACGACGCTGTCGCCGTCGGTGGTCGCCAGCCAGGTCGTCGCCGGCCAGCTCGCCGCACCCGGGCCGACAGTGGCGGCGACGGCGAACCCGGCGGCGCGGGCGCGGCCGACGTTGCGCACCGCGACGGTGACGGTCCGGACCCCGGCCGCGCGGGCGACCTCGGCGGAGGAGTCGGTGCAGGCGTCGAGCACCACGGTCACCCCGACCCGGACCCCGGTCGCCCGGGCGGCCGCCACCGCGAGGGCGGCGAGGCACCGCGGGAGCAGTTCCTCCTCGTCGTGCACCGGCACCACGACGTCGACGCGGTCGACGTCCGGCCGCCGGCCACCCGCGGGGTCCGGGTCGTCCGCGGGGTCCGCGGCGGTCACACCAGCCCCTCGCGGGCGGCGACGCTGCGCGGCTCGGGCGGGACGCGGGTGAAGACCTCGAGCAGGAAGTCGTCCTCGACGTGGCGGGCCAGTCGGGCGATCCCCGGCAGGACGTCGAGCATCGCGTGGACCGCGGCGCCGGTCAGGGCGTGCTCGGCCACCGCGGGCCGCCAGTGCACCGCCACGAGGTCACCGCCGGGTTCGAGGGCGTCGACGGCCAGGTCGAGCAGGCGGCGGCAGGCCGGCTCGTCCAGGTAGTAGGCCATCTCCGAGAGCACCACCAGGTCGAAGCGGCCGGCCGGCCACTGCTCGGGGAGCTCCCGCTGCTCGACGGTGACATGGGCGGAGCCGCGCACCCGCTCGCGGGTGGTGGCGACCGCGGCGGGCACCCGGTCGGCGGACAGGAGCGCGTCGCACCGGGCCGCGAGGCCCTCGGTGAGCACGCCGACCGAGCAGCCCGGCTCGAACGCCGACCGGTAGCGCGGGCGGGTGAGGACGGCCAGGGTGAGCGCGTACTTGCGCTGCTCGTACCACCGCCCGCCCAGGCTCCACGGGTCGGCGCTGCCGGCGTACATGTCGGTGAAGTAGTCCGCGGGGGTGCTCACGCGGCGCCGCCGCACCCGCGGGTGCCCGGACCTGTCGGGCCCGGGCCGGCCGGACCGGGGTCCACACGATCGGTGGGGGCGATGTGATCGATGGGGTCGGGCCGGCGGCTCATGTGAAGAAGACCTCCTCGTCGCGGTCGAAACGGGCCAGCACGTACGGCGGGAGGATCGCGGCGTCCCCGGGCGCCGTCCCCACCGCCTCGACCTGCGACACGAAGGCGGCGATCGCCGCCCGCTTGGCGGCCTGCACCGAGGGCGGCAGCGGGAGCCGGACCGCGCGGTCCCACGGCACGTCGGGGTCCCCCGGGGCGGCCCAGTGCCACATCCAGATCGGGTACTCGACCAGGCGCGCGCCGGTCTCGGCGCACGCCCGGACCGCGGCCCGCCCCACGACCTCGTGGTCCGGGTGCCCGTCCTCGCGCCACGTCACCACGCACCACCGCGGCTCCGACCCCGCCCCGGGGGTCCGGTCCGCGGACAGCAGCGCCGCCAGCTCACCGGCGAGGCGGTCCTCGTCGATCCCGTTGTCGGGGTGCCCGAGGCGGTGCACGAGGGTCCCCGGCCGGCCGAGGGCGCCCAGCGCGGCCGCGGTCTCCGCCCGGCGGACCGGTCCGAGCGCGTGCGGGTCGACGACCGCGGAGCCCGGGTGCGACGCCTCGCCGTCGGTCACCGCCACGACCTCCCCGCCGGCGAGGGCGAGCAGCCCCGCGGCGCCGAGGATCTCGTCGTCCGGGTGCGGGGCCACGACCAGCGGCCGGAGACCCGAGAGGCCGATCGCGGCCCCGGCCCCGGGCGCGGCGACCGACAGCTCCGGCAGGTCGGCGAGCCGGCCCCAGGCCTGCCAGCGGGCCTCGGCCGTGCCGGTGCCCTCGATCGGCCTCACCACGGCCGGCCCCCCGGTCCGTCGGGGGTGCCCTCCGCGGCCGGCGCTGTGCTGCGTTCCACCTCCCCGACGATGCCGCACCCGGCAAACGGAACCGCGGGCACCCCCGGCGCACGCGGGGAGCGACCGCGACCCCGGGGCGGGCGCCCGGCAGGATCGGGACACCCACCGCCCGGGAACGCGGCCGGGCCGACGACGGAGGAGACCGATGAGCGACCCGTACGACCTCGCCCGCTTCGTCGACGCCCAGGACGCCGGCGGCACGTGGGACCGCGCGGTGGGCGAGCTGCGCCGCGGCCGGAAGACCTCGCACTGGATGTGGTTCGTCTTCCCGCAGGTGGCCGGGCTGGGCACCAGCGCGACATCGGTCCGCTACGCGGTCACGTCCCTCGACGAGGCCGTCGCCTACCTCGCCCACCCCGTGCTCGGGCCGCGGCTGCTCGAGACCACCGCCGCCGTCGCGGCGCTCGAGGACACCGGCGCGGTCGCGGTGCTCGGGCCCGTCGACGCCGGCAAGCTCCGGTCGTCGATGACGCTGTTCCGCCGGGCCGCCCCCGACGAGCCGCTCTTCGCCCGCGTCCTCGACCGCTGGTACGGCGGGGAGGCCGACCCCGCGACCGAGCGGCGGCTCTGACCGGACGGGGACTCCGGGACCGGGACGGCGGCGCCGGCGCCGGCGCCGGCGCAGGAAAGTCCCTCCGGGGGCTGCGCCGCGCCCGCCCGGTGCGCCAGACTCCGCCCGTGCCCCGCCGCGACCACACCAGGAGCGGGTGAACACCGCCGATCCCGCGGCCGTCACCGACGCCGACCTCGTGGTCCGGATCCTGGGCGAAGCCCGCCACCCCTCCCCCATGGCCACCGTCCTGCAGAGCCGGGCCGCGTCGGCGCACTACGTCGACGAGACCGACCGGGTGCTGCTCGACGACACCCTCGGCACCGCCGCCGCCCGCGGGCTGAGCGCGGCCGAGCTGCCGTCGCTGGAGCCCGGGGGGCCCCGACGGCGGATCTTCTTCGACCCGGCCCGGACCCGGGTGGGCATCGTCACGTGCGGCGGGCTGTGCCCCGGGCTGAACAACGTGATCCGCGCGCTGGTGCTGGAGCTCACCGAGCACTACGGGGTGACCGGGATCCTCGGCTTCCCCGACGGCTACCGCGGGCTCGTACCGGGCAACCCGAAGCGGCCGGTCATCCTCACCGCCGAGTCGGTGAACGACATCCACAGCCGGGGCGGCACCATACTGGGCACCTCCCGCGGCGACCAGGACGCCGCCGGGATGGTCGACACCCTGCAGGGGCTGGGGATCTGCGTCCTGTTCGTGATCGGCGGGGACGGCACCCTGCGCGGGGCCCAGAAGATCGCGGATGCGGCGGCGGCCCGCGGCTGCGAGCTGGCGGTGGTCGGGGTCCCGAAGACCATCGACAACGACATCCCGTTCATCGACTCGAGCTTCGGCTTCCAGACCGCGTTCTCCCGGGCGGCGGAGTCGATCCGCGCGGCTCACACCGAGGCCTCCTCGACCCCGGGCGGGGTCGGGCTGGTCAAGCTGATGGGCCGGCACTCCGGCTTCATCGCCGCCTACGCCGCGCTGGCCAACCACGACACGGACTTCGTGCTCGTCCCCGAGGTGCCGTTCGCCCTCGACGGGCCGGGCGGGCTGCTGCGCCACCTGCGCGACCGGGTCGCGGCCCGCGGGCACGCGGTGGTCGTCGTCGCCGAGGGCGCGGGCCAGGAGCTGCTCGCCGACCGTGTCGGGGTCGGCGGTGCGGCCGGCGGCACCGACGCGTCGGGCAACGCCCGCCTCACCGACATCGGCGCCCTGCTGTCCACCCGGATCCGCGCGCACTTCGCCGACGTCGGCGCCGAGCTGAACCTCCGCTACATCGACCCGGGGTACGCGATCCGCAGCGTCCCGGCCAACGCCTACGACGGGGTCTACTGCATCCGCCTGGCCCAGGCCGCCGTGCACGCGGCGATGGCGGGCCGGACCGCGATGGTGGTCGGCCGCTGGCACGGCCGGTTCGTCCACGTCCCGATCAGCCTCGCGACCGCCAGCCGGAACCTGGTCGACCCCGACGGCGACCTCTGGATGTCGGTGCTGGAGGTCACGGGGCAGCCGGTGGCCTTCCGCTGAGCCCGGGGGCCGGCACGACCGCGGCTGCCTCCGTGGGCAGCCGCCGGTCGGGGCAGGACGCCAGGACCCGGCCCATCGCCGCCTTCTCGGCCGGGGTGACCGACAGGCCGTACCGGGCCTTCACTGCGACCTGGCGCGCGACGTACGCACACCGGTACGCACGGTCCGGCGGGAGCCACGTCGCGGCGTCGCCGTCGCCTTTCTGCTCGTTGAGCACGCCGTCGGCGGCGAGCAGCACCAGCGGGTCGTTGGCGTAGTCCCGGCGGCGGTCCGCGGTCCACCGCTGCGCCCCGGTCCGCCACGCGTCGGCGAGGGCGACGACGTGGTCGATCTGCACGACGGCACTCGTCCGGATCCCCCGGGTGAACCGGACGGTCCGCCCGCTGTACGGGTCGGCCAGGACACCGGCGGCGACGACGCAGCCGCCGGTGTGCGCCTTCAGCCGGACCGACCCGAGATCACGGCGCAGGACGTCGTCGCGGGTGTCGCAGCCGTTGCCGTCGGCGTCGTACCAGGCCGCCCCGAAACGGTCGCGGGCGTACCCGGTCAGCGGGGCCCACCCCCGGACGGTCAGTGTGGACAGGACTCTCGCGGCCGACCCCGCCGTGCCGGCCGACCGGGACGCGGTCGCCGTCGCGGCCGGTCGCGCCGTGGCGGTGGACCGCCCGGCCAGCCGGCCAGCCGGCTGAGCGTCCATCCCGCCACGAGGAGGAGGACCACGACGACGACGACGGGGCGGCGGCGCACCCGACGACCCTGCCCGGCGGCGCCCGCCGACGCACCTCGGGCGGCGGACCCGGTCGTCGCGGTCGGCGTCACCGTGGTCGGCGCAATTCCCGCGGGACATCCGACCGGGGATCCGCCCGGGCCACGGGGAAGCGTCCGGAGAATCCCCGGGAGGGCGGCCCGGAGATCTCGGGAATGGCCGCGACCGCTGCTTCCCCGGACAATCCGGGACACCACGGACGGTGTCGCGGTGGCACCCCGCACGCACTTCTGGTCTAATCACTACCACACCACCACCACAGCAATTCCTTCCCATTGCGAGGAGCCACCGTGTCGACGCGTACGTTGCAGGTCCTGACCGACGACTACGACGATGTCGAGCTCAAGCCGGGCCAGGGTCAGATGGTGACGTTCAGCCTCCAGGGGCAGTCCTACGAGATCGACCTGTCCGACAAGAACCTCAAGAAGCTGCAGTCCGACCTCGCCGGCTGGATCGACAAGGCCCGCCCGGCCAGCAACGCCCGCGGGTCCCGCTCCACCGCGGGCGCCGGTCGTGCCGCCGGGCGCCGGACCACGGGCAGCGGCCGCGCCGCGGGCACGAGCCGGGCGGCCGCCGCCGGTGAGAGCCAGGCCATCCGCGAGTGGGCCCGGGAGAACGGCCACCAGGTGAGCGAGCGCGGCCGCATCAGCGCGGAGATCCGCGACGCCTTCACCCAGGCCCACTGACCCCGCTGACCCACTGGCCCCGCAGCCACCGACAC
>CAXSIB010000196.1:0-6406 GCA_964237095.1 uncultured Actinomycetales bacterium | reverse complement strand
GCGGCGATCCCGAGGGAGTCACCGATCTCCTCGACCATCTCCTCCGGGTCGGAGTCGACGTCGGTGCACAGCTCGCGCAGCTCGTCCGCGCTGAGCCCGAGGTCCTCGAGCAGGGTCGCGTCCCCCACCGGGACCGGGTCCTCGGCGTCGTCGAGCTCGCCGGACTCGATCAGCTCGTCGAGGCCGTGGTCGGTCGCCCGGAGCTCGTCGAGCAGGTCCGCGGCGAAGTCCAGCTCGTCGGCCGCCTCGACGTCGGAGAGCAGGATGCGCTGGCCCGCGCCGGCCACCCGGACGATCGCGAGATAGCTGCCGTCCAGCCCGGCGAACCCCAGCGCGGCGTCAGCGCCCGCGTTGACCCGGACCGCGGCCTTGAAGCCCGCCCACGTGGTCGCCTCGCCCTCGGGCGCGGGGGTGACCCGCCACTCGCCCTCGGTCCGCCAGGCCAGCAGCGCGAAGTCGACCTCGTCCGCGTCGTCCTCGTCGTCGTCCGCGTCCTCGTCGTCCTCGTCGTCGAGCTCGTCCGCGTCGTCGGCGGCAGCCGGGACGCCGAGGACCGGGTCGGCCGGCCCGCGGCCGGCCGGGGGCACCGTGTCGGCGCTGTCGAGAGCGCCGTCGGCCCCGGCCCCGCCGATGGTGCCGGTGGTGTCGTCGGTGTCCAGGTCCTCGAGGTCCTCGGACTCCCAGAGGTCGCCGCCCTCGTCGTCGCGGCCGGGCAGGCCCGCCGCAGGCGTTCCGGACATCGGTGACTCCTTCGCGTGCCGACCGCCCCGACGGGACGGCGTGCGGGACCTCCGCGACAGGTCGCGATCGTTGCAGATCAAACGGGATCGGTCACCCCACGCCCGGCGCCCGCACCGATACCCTCCGCCCCATGCGACTCCAGGTGGTCGACCACCCGCTCGTGGCGCACAAGCTGACCGCCCTGCGCGACCAGCGGACGGACTCCCCGACGTTCCGGCGCCTCGTCGAGGAGCTCGTGACGCTGCTCGCCTACGAGGCCACGCGGACGATCGCGGTCGAGTCGATGGCGGTGATCACCCCGGTGGGCCCCACGGCCGGGATGCGCCTGGCCAACCCGAAGCCGCTGGTCGTGCCGATCATGCGGGCCGGGCTGGGGATGCTCGACGGGATGCTCCGCCTCGTCCCGACCGCGCAGGTCGGCTTCCTCGGGATGAGCCGGGACGAGGTCAGCCTGACGGCGTCGACCTACGCCGAGCGGCTGCCCGCCGACCTGACCGGCCGCCAGTGCTTCGTCCTCGACCCGATGCTGGCCACGGGCGGCACCCTCGCGGCGGCGCTGCGGTACCTGCTGGACCGGGGGGCGCGCGAGGTGACCGCGATCTGCCTGCTCGCGGCGCCCGAGGGCATCGAGCTGCTCCGCCGGGTCGACGAGACCACCGACATCCCGCTGACGATCGTGACGGCGGCCGTCGACGACCACCTGGACAGCCGGGGCTTCATCAACCCCGGGCTCGGCGACGCCGGAGACCGGCTCTACGGCGCGGCCGGGTGACCGCCGACCGGCTGTCCGAGGCCGCACGGAGTGGCGGCCCCCTGGGCTGGGGGATCGTCGGGACGGGCGGCATCGCGCAGGTGGTGTCGAAGGACATCGCGCTGCTGCCCGACGCGCGGATCGTCGCGGTGTCCTCCCGGACCGCCGACCGGGCCCGGGTGTTCGCGGACTCCCTCGCGGTCACGGGCGCGCCGTCCCCGGCCGCCTACGACGACGTCGCCGAGCTCATCGCGGACCCCGCCGTCGACGTGGTCTACGTGGCCACCCCGCACGGCCAGCACCACGAGGCCGCGCTCCCGGCGCTGCAGGCGGGGAAGGCGGTGCTGTGCGAGAAGGCGCTGACCGTGCACCTCGCCGACGCGCGCGAGCTCGTCGAGGCGTCCCGCGACCACCACGCCTTCCTCATGGAGGCCGTGTGGATGCGGTTCGCCCCGCTCGTCACCCGGCTCCGGGCGCTGGTCCGGGACGGGACGATCGGCGAGGCGCGGTCGGTGCACGCCTCGTTCGGGTTCAACCCCCCGTTCGACCCGGCCCACCGGATCTGGGACGCGGCCGCCGGCGGCGGGGCGCTGCTCGACCTGGGCGTCTACACGGTGTCGTTCGCCCAGTACCTGCTGGGTGATCCGGACTCGGTGGTCGGGTACGGCTCGCTCGCGCCCAACGGGGTGGACGCCGACGCGACCCTGCTCCTGCGCTACCCCGACGGGGTCACCGCGGTCGCCGAGAGCACCCTGCGCGGGCCGGTCGGCTCGCGCGCGACCGTCCTCGGATCCACCGGCCGGGTCGACATCGGCGACTTCTTCATCAACCCCCGCTCGATGATCCTGACCCGCGACGGGCACGACCCGGCGGAGCTGACCACCGAGATCGAGGGCGGCGGCTACGTCCCACAGATCCGGGAGGTGTGCGAGCGGGTGCGCGCGGGGGACATCGAGAGCCCGGACATGTCACACGCGGACACCCTGACGGTCATGGGGATCCTGACCGACGCCCTGACCGAGCTGGGCGTCCGGTACCCCTGAGGCCCGACCGGCGGCGACCGGCGACCGATTACCGGCGACCGATTTCTACCTTGGTCACGAACCTGCCCCCGACGTCGTCGACATCAGCTCAGGTCAGAAGCTCGCGCCGGGGGGGTCGTTGGTGACCGAGGTGGAAATCGGTCGTCAGCCGGCTCGCGGTCAGGCGTGCAGGCCGCCGTCGGAGTAGAGGAGCTGGCCGTTGACCCAGCCGCCGTCGGGCGAGCAGAGGAACGAGACCAGCGCCGCAGTGTCCGACGGGCGGCCGGTGCGCCCGCGCGGGTTCTCCCCGATGGTCTTCGTGAGCTGGTACGGCGTCATCCAGCCGGTGTCCACCGGGCCCGGGTTGACGACGTTCGCGGTGATCCGGAGGTGCTCGAGCTCCCGCGCGGCGGCGATGACGATGCGGTCGAGGGCGCCCTTGCTGGCCCCGTACGGGAGGTTGTGCGCCGTGTGGTCACTGGTGATCGCGACGATCCGACCGAGCCCGTCGCCGGCCGGGTCGACCGGGGCGGGTCTCGCGGCGAGGCGCCGGGCGAGCTCCGCGATCAGCAGCCAGGACGCCCGGGCGTTGACCGCGACGTGCCGGTCGAAGCTCTCGACCGTCGTGTCGAGGATGGCCGAGTCCACCGACTCGCAGTGGCACAGCACGAGCGCGGTCACCGGGCCGAGCGCGGCCTCGACCGCGGCGAACAGCTCGGCCGGGGCCTCGGGGCGCGCGAGGTCGGCCTCGACCGCGACGGTCGCCGCGCCGGCGGCCCGCACCTCCGCGGCGACCCGGTCGACGTCGCCCGGCTGGCGTCCCCACGGCATCCGGTCGTCGTAGGGCGCCCACCAGCTGGTCGCCACGTCCCACCCGTCGCGGGCGAGCCGCCGCGCGATGCCCGCCCCGATGCCGACGGTCCGCCCGACCCCGGTCACGAGCACCACCGGCCGCCCGGACGACGCCGGCCCCGCCGTGCCGGCCGGTCCGACCGACACCGCTGCTGCGCTCACGGCACGACGCTACCGACCGGACGGGCCGCCGCTCCAGGCATTTCGCGGCCGACCGAACCCCTCCGGGTCGCGCCGGGCCCGGTCAGTACGGCGGGGGCGGCGGCTCGGTGGCGGTGAACGTGAACCGCATCGACGTCGGGACCGCGTGCAGGCGGTACCGCTCCGGCAGCGCCGGCCCGCACGAGGCGGTGCCGATCCCCAGCTGGGCCACGTCGAGGTCGAGCCACACCAGCCCACCGGGGGTCAGGTCCACCGTGTGGGTGGCGGCGGTGAGCTGCGCGTCGGTCCACCGCCGCGCGGAGAACCCGAACAGCGGCGAGCCGCTGACCCGCAGCCCGCGCCCGGCGTGGTCGCCGAGCTCCACCCAGCGGGTGTCCAGGCGCTGGCCGTTCTCCTGCGGGCGCACGTACGGCGTCTGCAGCCGCTCGATGTCCGCGGCGTACCGGCCGACGAGGACCGCGGTCCGGGTGTCGTCGTAGGCCTCTCCCGGTCCGAGGCCGAACCAGGTCGCGAGGTCGACCCACGCGGGCAGGCCCAGGGTGATCCCCAGGCGGGGCAGGACGAACGGCCAGTCCCCCTCGGGCAGCACGTCGACGGTGAGGTCGAGGCGGGGGAGGCGGCCCCCGCCGGCCTCCGACGCGCTCCACCGGAACGTGGTGAGCATGCCCGCCTGCGCCTGCGCCGCGGAGACCCGGGTGGCGACGACGAGGTCGCGGCCGTCCTCCCCGGCGTGCACCGAGACCGTGCGGTGGCGCAGGCGGTCGAGGCCGAAGCGCTTCCAGGCCGGCACGATGCCGCCGGCCCCCATCCCCTCGTCATTGTCCGTCGGCGCCCGCCACAGGTTGAGCCGCGGCCCGCTCAGCCGGAGCTCGCCGAGGCTCAGCAGCCGGCCGTCGACGGCGTCGAACACGGCGTCGCCGAGGCGCAGCTGGCGTCCCTGGTGCCGCAGCTCGGCCGGCTCGGGCGCCCCGCCGTCGGCGTGCCCGGCGTGGGCCGCGTACTCCATGACCGCTGTGTCCATGACCGCGTACTCCATGACCGCTGTGTCCATGACCCCGGCCGGCACGACACCGATCGGTGAGACGGCGGCGGCCGCCGTGCCCGTGTCCGCCCCGGACCGCGCGTCGTCCGGTAGCGGCACCTGGCCGGCGGCGACCTGGTGGCCGACCGAGGCCCAGGTGGTGTCCGCGCGCAGCAGCGCCCGGACCGTGACGAAGGCCTCGCCGTCGGCGGCCGAGCCGGCGACCCCCAGCGGGGGCAGCGTGATCTCGACCGACGCCCCCGGCGCCACGGTGGCGACCTCGAGCTCCCCGGCGACGATCTCGGCGGTCTCCCCCGACACCGACACGACGAAGCGCAGGTGGTCCAGCCCGGAGACCCCGTACCGGTTGGTGATCGTCACCGTCCCCGGGGCGCCGCCGGCGCCGATCCGCACCGGGGCGAACACGGCGGCGGTCTCGACCAGGCCCGGGGACGGGACGCGATCGGGGAACACGAGCCCGTCGGTGATGAAGTTCCCGTCGTGCAGCGGCTCCCCGAAGTCCCCGCCGTAGGCGAAGAACTCCTGCTCGGGCACGGTGGTGTCGAGCCCGTCGCCCGCGTCGACCGACGCCTGGGCGAACAGCGGGTCGGGGACGGGCCGCGTGCGCCGGATGCCGTGGTCCAGCCACTCCCAGACGAAACCGCCCTGCAGGCGGGGGTTCGCGTCGAACAGCGCCTCGTAGTCGCCGATCCCCCCCGGCCCGTTGCCCATCGCGTGCGCGTACTCACAGCAGAAGAACGGCATCGGCCGGGTGAGCGGACTGCCGGCGCGGACGGTGTCGGTGGTGTCCTCGGCGCGGTCCGCGATCGTCTGCAGCTCCTCCAGCGACGGGTACATCCGGCTGAAGACGTCGGTGTACTCCCCCGCGTAGTCGCCCTCGTAGTGCACGGGGCGGCCGGGGTCGCGGCGGTGGATCCAGCCGGCGGCCGCGGCGAGGTTCTGACCCGTCCCGGCCTCGTTCCCCAGCGACCACACGATGACGCTCGGGTGGTTCTTGTCGCGCTCGACCATCCGGGCGACCCGGTCGGCGAGCAGCGGCCCGAACCGCGGGTCCGCGCTCGGGTTGCCCGCCCAGCCGTGCAGCTCGAAGCCGTGGGTCTCCCAGTCGCACTCGTCGACCACCCAGAAGCCCAGGGAGTCCGCGAGCTCGAGCACCGCCGGCGCCGGCGGGTAGTGCGACGTCCTGATGGCGTTGATGTTGTGGCGCTTCATCAGCAGCAGCTCGTCGCGGACCACGTCGAGGGGGACGACGCGGCCGAGGTCGGGGTGGAACTCGTGGCGGTTCACCCCACGCAGGCGGACCGGCTCGCCGTTGACGCGCAGCAGGCCGCCGTCGATCGACACCGTCCGGAACCCGAGGTGCACCGGGACCTGCTCGGCGGGGGTCGCGAGCACGCCCTGGTAGAGCCTCGGGGCCTCCGGGTGCCACGGGGTCACCCCGGGGACGTCGATCGGCTCACCCGCGCGGACGGCGACGGCGTGCAGCCCCAGCTCGGGGATCGTGAGGGTCACGGGGGTGTCCGGAGTGGCGCCGGGCTCCAGGGTGACGTCGACCTCGATCCGGCCGGCGCCCGTCGACGGGTCGTAGCCGGCGCGGACCCAGTGGTCGGCGATCCCACCGTGCGGGCGCCGGAGCAGGGTGACGTCGCGGAAGATCCCGGGCAGCCACCACTGGTCCTGGTCCTCGCAGTAGCTGCCCACGCTGAACTGCACGACCCGGACGGCGAGCACGTTGCGGTGCGCCCGGACGGCGCGGGTCACGTCGAACTCGGTCGGGAGCCGGCTGCCCGCACTCCAGCCGAGGTGGTGCCCGTTCAGCCACACCGAGAAGGCGGA
>CAXSIB010000195.1:0-6412 GCA_964237095.1 uncultured Actinomycetales bacterium | reverse complement strand
GGTGCCGCCCTCGGCGACGGGCCGCCGCGGCGCGCGGGCGAGCACCTGGTTCGCGACGGCGACGACCTGCGGGGTCGAGCGGTAGTCACGCTCGAGGCGGAGCACCGCGGCCTCCGGGTAGCGGAGCGGGAACTGCAGCAGGTAGCGCGGGGACGCCCCGGCGAAGGAGTAGATGGTCTGGCCCGGGTCCCCGACGACGCACACGTCGCGGCTGTCCCCGAGCCACAGGTCGAGCAGCCGCTGCTGGAGCGGGCTGACGTCCTGGTACTCGTCGACGACGAGGTGGCGGTACTGCGAGCGGACCGCCGCGGCGACCCGGGGCACGTCCGCGATCAGCGTGCACGCGAGCAGGAGCACGTCCTCCAGGTCGATGCGGCCGTGGTCGCGGCACACCTCGGCGTAGGTGTCGATGAGGCCGGTGACCTGGTCGGGGGTGAGCCCGGACACGGAGCGGCCCGCGGCCGCCGCCGCCACCGGGTAGGCCTCGCCCGCGGCGTTGCTGACCTTCGACCACTCGATCTCCGACGCGACGTCGCGCAGCAGCGTCCGGTCGGCGTGCACGTGCAGGCGGTGCGCGGCCTCGGCGACGAGCGGGATCTTGGAGTCCACCAGCGGCGGGAGCTCGCTGCCGTTGACCAGCGGCCAGAAGTACCGGGCCTGGCGCAGCGCCGCGGAGTGGAACGTGCGGGCCTGCACGCCGCCCACCCCCAGCGCCCGCAGCCGGCCGCGCATCTCCCCCGCGGCCCGGGTCGTGAAGGTCACCGCCAGCACCTGCGCGGGCTGGTAGTGCCCGGTCAGCACGCCGTGGGCGATCCGGTGGGTGATCGCGCGGGTCTTGCCGGTGCCGGCGCCGGCCAGGACGCAGACCGGCCCGTCGAGGGCGACGGCGACCGCGCGCTGCTCCGGGTCGAGCCCGGCGAGCACGTCGTCGCCCGCCGAGCTGCTCGCGGCAGTGCTCCCCGCAGGGCCCGGACGGGCACCGGCGGAGCGGGTCCCGGACGACGCCGCGACGGCCACCCCGGCGGCGGGGGCGGCGGCGAGCGCGGGGCTCGGGGAAGCAGTCGGGGCGGGCATTGGTTCATCCTCCCAGCGGCCACCGACACGGTCGTGCAGGAGCCGCCGTGTGGCGGCCGCCGTCCCGAACGAGGAGAACCCCATGACCGCCACCTGGACCCCGCCGACCGCGATGCCGCTGCTGTTCACCACGAGCTGGTGCCCGTACTGCGCGAAGCTCAAGAGCGGACTGGACGCGAAGGGCTTCGCCTACGAGGAGCTCGACGTCGAGACCGACCCGCGCGCGGACGCCGCGTCGGACTTCGTCAAGAGCGTGAACAACGGCAACCGGGTCGTCCCGACCGTCCTCTTCCCGGACGGCACCACGGCCACCAACCCGCCGACGGCCACGGTCGTCACGCACGCCTGACGGCGCTCACCCACCTGTACCCGGGCTGACCGGGACGGCCCCGGACACCGCTTCGTCGCGGTGCCCGGGGCCGTCGTCGTCCGCGCCGGCGGTCACCAGTCGCCGGGCAGCTCGCTGCCGTACCAGGCCTCGATGAGCCGCCGGGCGATCGACACCCGGCCGGGCAGCCGGAGCTCGCCGGAGTCGACCTGGCGTCGCATCTCGTCGCGGCTGTACCAGTGCAGCTCGGTGATCTCGTCGCCGTCGGGCACGAGGTCGGTACCCAGGGCGGTGGCGAAGAAGCCGACCATGAGGCTCCGCGGGAACGGCCACGGCTGGGAGCCCGCGTAGGCGACCTCGCCCACGCGGATCCCGGCCTCCTCGAGCACCTCTCGGACGACGGCCTGCTCGAGGGACTCCCCCGCCTCGACGAAGCCGGCCAGGCAGGAGTAGCGGCCCTCGGGCCAGACCCGCTGGTGGCCGAGCAGCGCCCGGTCGTCGGCGTCGCGGACCAGCACGATCATCGCGGTGTCCGTGCGGGGGTAGAACTCGGTGCCGTCGGCGTCGACCCGGACGGCGCCGGACTTGGCAGGCCGGGTCGGCCCGCCGTCGCGCGCGGAGAACGGGTGCGAGTCGTGCCAGTTGGCCAGGGCGACCGCGTGGGTGGCGGCGCCGGCGTCGAGGTCGTCCAGGGTGTCCCCGACCTCCCGGAGCGACACCCAGCCCGGCCCGGCCTCGGCGACGTGGACGGCGACCCGGGCGCGCCCGCCCGCCTCGAGCCCGAGCAGGTAGCGCTCGCCGGGGGGCGCGGCGGCCACCGGGACCCACGCGAGCCGCGGCGGCGGCGGGGTCCCGTCGGCGTCGACGGCGTCCCCGCGGGGCTCGAGCGGGATCTGGGAGCGGCTGACCGGGAGGGCGAGGGTCGCGGGGTCGGCGAGCACGCCGGCCCACCAGGCGTCGTCGCCGCGGTGCTCGGCGGCGCGGTCGAGGACCCCCCGGGAGAGGCCGCCACCGGCCAGGACGGGCAGGTCGGAAGGCATGGCGCCAACGTATCGGCGGCCGCCCGACCCGTCCGACCGGGAGCACGCCCACGACCCGGACGACCCGTCCGGCCGGGAACACGACCGCCGCGCGACGCGCTGCACCGGAGGCGGAGGGAGACGTCGTGCGTCGGCGGGCACCGCCCACGCCCTCGTCCATCCACCACCCACGTCGCACCCCGCACCACGGTGACACCCGCACCACCGCCAGCCGCACCCGCACCGACTCCCCGGACCCGGAGTGAACCGCCATGCCCAGTCTCGCCAGCAGGGCCATCCCGCTCGCCCTCGCGCTGCGGGGGCCCAAGCGCACGTTCAGCTCCGCCGAGGCCACCCGTGCGCTGGTCGCCGGCCTGCAGGTCCGCCCGACGAGCTACGCCCCGCCGCGACGCCTGGACCGCGTCGTCGACCTGACCGTCCGCACCGCGAACGGGTGGGTGGTCTACGACGTCAGCCCGCGCGTGACGACGCCCGCGCGGCGCGCCCTGTACCTGCACGGCGGCGCCGGGATCCACCAGATCGCCAGCCTGCACTGGAACCTGGTGGCCGACCTGGCGGTCGCCACCCACACCCGGTTCACCGTGCCGATCTACCCGCTCGCCCCGGCCGGCACCATCGCGGAGGTCGTCCCGGCGGCCGCCGACCTCGCGGCGGAGCTCGTCGACGAGGTCGGCGCGGACGCCACCTCGGTGGTCGGGGACTCCGCCGGCGGCACGCTGGCCCTCGCGGTGGCCCTCCACCTCCGGGACCGCGGGGTGGCCCCGCTGCACCGCACCGTGCTGGTCTCCCCGGCGCTGGACCTGACGTTCACCGACCCGGCGATGTCCGAGATCGCGCCGCGGGACCCGTTCCTCGCGCTCCCCGGGACGCGGGTCGCGGCCCAGATGTGGCGTGGTGAGCTGGCGATCGACGACCCGATGGTCAGCCCGATCAACGGCGACCTGACCGGGCTCGGGCCGATCACGCTGTTCAGCGGGACCCACGACATCCTCAACCCCGACGCCCGCCGCCTCGTCCGGCTGGCCGGGGAGGCCGGGGTCGAGCTGGACTACCACGAGGCGCCCGGGATGGTCCACGTCTACCCGCTGCTCCCGATCCCCGAGGCGCGCGAGGCCCGCACGGTCATGGAGGACGCCCTGTCGGCCCGACCGGGCGGCGCGCCGGTGGCGTCGAGCGTCGCCGGGCGCCTGCGGGGCGGGCGGCGGAACACGGGTGCCGCGGCTACCGTCGACGCCGAAGGGGAGTAGTCCCCACGGCGACCCGGCTCCGGCCGCCACCGTGGCGGGGTGATCGACATGCCGGCTGCCGTCGAGGTGGCTCGGTCCCCCACCCGCACGCCCGGCAGTGGTCCTGCCGCGACGCGGGCGGACGAGACCTTCGACCGACGCCGCGGCGCCCGGTCGGACGGCTCCCGCCGCCGACCGGGCACGCGACCCCGAGCCGGAGGCCCTGGTCCATGGCAGCAACCGCACTCCCCCGTCCCCCGCGCGATCCGGTTCGTCCGGCCGCCGACGCCGGTGTGACCCCCGGGGCCGCCACGGCCGCTCCCGGACCGGTCACGACCGAGGCGGGGGCGTCCGACGTGTCCGTGCTGGCCCCGGCGGCCGCCGCGGACTGGCTGCCCGACCCCCGCCGGCCGCGGGCGAGCACGTCGATCCCCGACCCGACCGACCGCACCGACCTCGGCGACGAGCTGCCCGAACACGCGACCGCACACCTGCTGTCGACGTCGGTGAGCAAGCTGAACCGGCTCCGCGCGGCCGTCCTGGGCGCCAACGACGGGCTCACCTCGACCGCGGGGCTCGTCGTCGGCGTCGCGGGCGCGGCGGCCGGCTCCACCACCGTGCTGATCGCCGGGGTCTCGGGGCTGGCGGCCGGGGCCCTGTCGATGGCGGGCGGGGAGTACACCTCCGTGCGCGCCCAGCGCGACAGCAACGACGCACTGCTCGCGCGGCAGAAGCACGAGCTGGAGACCATGCCGCAGGAGGAGCTCGACGAGCTCGCCCACCTCTACGCCCAGAAGGGCCTGCCGACCCGCCTCGCCCGGGAGGTCGCCGCCGAGCTGAGCTCCCGGGACGCCCTCGCCGCCCATGCGGACATCGAGCTCGGCATCGACCTCGACGACCTGGTGGACCCGTGGGAGGCGGCGGTCGCGTCGGCGAGTGCCTTCCTGCTGGGCGGGATCCTCCCGCTGCTGGCGATCCTGCTGCCGCCGCACGCCTGGCGGATCCCGGTCTGCTTCGCCGCGGTCGTCGTCGGGCTGGCCGTGACCGGCTACGTCGCCGCGCGACTCGGGCAGGCACCGACCGGCCGGGCGACGCTGCGCAACACCGTCGTCGGCTTCACCGCGATGATCGTCACGTTCGGGATCGGGTCCGCCGTCGGCGGCATCGTCTGACCCCACGTCGGACGCACCGGGCCGACCGAGCCCGGAGCAGGCCGGCGGCGACCGCGTCCTGCACGCAACGCCCGGATCGGGCGGGAACGCGGCCCGGGGACCGCTTCCGTGCAGATCGGGGTCGCCTGCGCGGGCGGTAGAGACGCGATGGCGCCCGACGGCAGTCGATCGCGGCCGGGTGGCGGCCGCGGTCGGCCTCGGCCGGTGCGGCAGGATGCCCGCCGTGAGCATCCACATCGGGGCCGAGCCCGGACAGATCGCCGAGAAGGTCCTCTTCCCCGGGGACCCGCTGCGGGCCCGGTGGATCGCCCAGACCTTCTTCACCGACGCCGTCTGCTACACCGAGGTCCGCGGGATGCTCGGGTACACCGGCACCTACCGCGGCGAGCGAATCTCCGTCCAGGGCTCGGGGATGGGCATCCCGTCGGCGTCGATCTACGCGACCGAGCTCATGCGCGACTACGGCGTGCAGCAGCTGATCCGGGTCGGCACCTGCGGTGGCCTGTCGGAGACCGTCGACGTCCGCGACGTGGTGCTCGCGACGGCGGCGAGCACGAACTCGGCCAGCACCCGCCTCTGGTTCCCCGGGGTCGACTTCGCGGCGGCCGCGGACTTCGGGCTGCTGCGCGCGGCGGCCGACGCCGCGGCGTCGCGCACCGGCGAGGGGTCCGGGTCGTCGCTGCACGTGGGGACGGTGGTCTCCACCGACGACTTCTACGCCGCGCAGCCGGAGATGCTGACGCTGCTCGCCGCGCACGGCGTGCTCGCGGTCGAGATGGAGGCCGCGGCGCTCTACATGCTCGCGGCCAAGTTCGGCCGGCGCGCCCTCGCGGTGCTCACCGTGTCCGACCACGTGGTGACGGGTGCCTCGACACCCGCCGCCGAGCGGGAGCAGACCTTCGCGGCGATGGTCGAGATCGCCCTCGAGGCGGCGCTGGCGGCCTGACCGTGCCCGTCCTGCGGCTCGCCACGGCGAACCTGCTGCACGGCATGGTCCTGTTGCCCGGACGACCCGGCGGCGCGAGCGATGCCCGTGACGGCAGCGCCGGTGCCGGTGCCGGTGCCCCCGGTCCCGGCGGCGGCAGCGGGTCCGGAGGTCCCGGCGCGGGCGGCACCGGTCTGCGGGGACCCGGACCGGGTGAGCCGGGGACCGTGGACCCGGCGGCCCTGCTGGCGGCCGGGCGCCTGCTCGACGCCGACGTCGTGGCCGTGCAGGAGGTCGACCTCGCCCAGCCCCGGTCGGGCTCGGTCGACGAGGTCCGCCTGCTCGCGGACGGCCTGGGCGCGGCCCACACGGTCTTCGCGGCCACGGTCGCCGGGACGCCCGGGGAGCAGTGGACCCCGCTGGTCGGGGCGGCCGCCCGCGCGGCGGCGACCGGGCCGCAGTACGGGATCGGCCTGGTCAGCCGGTTCCCGCTGACCGACGTCGAGGTGGTCGACCTGGGTCGGGCCCCGGTCCGGGTCCCGCTGCCCCGACCAGACGGCCGTTTGATGATGGTGTCCGACGAGCCCCGCGCGGCGGTCGTCGCCACCGTCGAGGCCCCGGGCGGCCCGGTCACGGTGGCGGCCACC
>CAXSIB010000194.1:0-6414 GCA_964237095.1 uncultured Actinomycetales bacterium | reverse complement strand
CCGTAAGTGACGACCACGGGCGGTCACTGGTTGTCCACGGTTACTACGTGTAGTCGGTGACGGGTCACGCACGGTCATCGACTCGGGGGTCGCCAGCGCCCGTCCATGCGGTCGACCTGCTCCTCGCCCCGCGAACCTGCCGGCGAGAGCAGCGCGGCGGACACGAGGCGGATCGGTCGGACTACTTTCGGTAAGCTCATGGCATGGACACCGAGCCGACCGTCGCGTTGCCCACCTCGATGTCCGTCATCGTGTGTGCGTACACCGAGGAACGGTGGGAGGACCTCCAGCGGGCGATCGGGAGCCTGCGGGCCCAGACGCACCCCGTCGGGCAGGTCGTCCTGGTCATCGACAACAACGATGTCCTGCTCGAGCGGGCGGTCGCGGAGTTCCCCGAGGCGCAGGTGATCCCGAATGCGCTGACCCGCGGGCTCTCCGGGGCCCGCAACACCGGCGTGGCCGCGGCGGTCGGTGAGATCGTCGCCTTCCTCGACGACGACGCGGCCGCGGACGCGGACTGGGCCGACCGGCTGCTGGGCGCCTACCGGTCGCCGGCGGTCATCGGGGCCGGCGGGACCGTGCTCCCGCGCTGGCTCGCCCCCCGTCCGGACTGGCTGCCCGAGGAGTTCCTCTGGACCATCGGCTGCAGCTACCGCGGGCTGCCGGTGGGACGCGCGGAGATCCGCAACGCCAACGGCGCCAACATGAGCTTCCGCCGCAGTGTCTTCGACGTCGCCGGCGACTTCGACCCGAGCGTGGGCCGCATCGGCAAGGACGCGGGCGGCTGCGAGGAGACCGAGTTCTCGATCCGGGCGCTGCGCACGCACCCCGGTGGCCGGATCGTCCTCGAGCCCGATGCCGTGTGCCACCACACGGTGACCGCGCAGCGCACCACGAAGGCCTACTTCACCAAGCGGTGCAGCGCCGAGGGGCGTTCCAAGGCCGTGGTCAGCCAGCTGTCGGGTGCGACCGCGGCGCTGTCACTGGAGCGGGTCTACGTGCGCCGCGTCCTGCCGGCCGGCGTGCTCCGCGGCCTCGGGGAGCTCGCCCGGGGGGACCGCGGGGGCGGCGCGCGCGCCTGGTCGATCGTCGAGGGGCTGGCCGTGACCAGTGTCTCCTACGCCCGGATGCGGGTTTCCATCGCGCGGTCGAACCGCGGCCCGGCGGCCGCGGCCCCGGGTCAGCCCGTCGCGCCCCCGCGGTAGCGGAGGATCAGGCTGTCGCCGTTGCGGTAGGCGACCGTGAACCGCGGGTCGGCCTCCAGGCGGGCCACGAAGGCCCGGTACGTCGGCGGCGTGGTCAGCCCGTACAGGAGCATGTAGTTGGTCTGGGTCGGCCCGAGCCCGAGATAGCGCACGGGCGTCGACGGCTGCCGGGACAGGTATGCGGCCACGTAGGACTCCAGGCCCGGCGCGGTCCGGGCGGCGGTCGCGAACGCCGTGTCGTAGACGAGGACGGGACCGTCCGGGTCGTCGGTCACGAAGTGTGCGTCGTAGTGGGCACTGCCGCGGTCGGGGAACGCGGGCACGAGGTGGACGAGGACCGCGCGCGGCGGCGTCGACACGTCGAACCAGTTCTCCGCCGCGACGTCGGTCGCGACCACCCGGTTGACGATCTCGAAACCGAACGTCTCCGGCAACGCCACGACCCCGAGGAACGACAGGACCGCGGCGACCGCGACCCGCACGCCGGCCCGGGCGTTGCCGTGGCCGGGCCCGACGAACGCCTTCGCGACGAGGAAGCAGATCCAGGGCAGGGCGTACAGGTACACCCGCAGGATCCCCTCCTGCCCGTACGGCTGGACGATGAGGAACGAGATCGGCGCGCCCGCCAGGGCGAGGGGGATCAGCGAGCTGCGGATCGAGTGTTCCCGTCGCGCGATGACGACGACCGCGGCGACGGTCGCCACCGCGATCACCACCGTGATCACGTGCGGCACCTGCGCGATGGCGTCGGCGCCGGGCAGCACGGTGGTCAGCGCGAAGGTGGGCGGGCGGATGTTGTCGGCGTTGGCGTCCCCGAACAGGACGTAGTGGGCGGAGATGAACGGGTACGCGTGCCACAGCCAGAGCAGCTCGATGACGGCGAGCCCGGGCAGCAGCCGCAGCCCGCGGAAGCGCACGAGCACCGCGGCCGCGACGAGCTGGAGGAACGTCGCGACCGGCGACAGCTGGTGGGTCACGACCACGAGTGCGTACACGGCGTAGAAGAGCACCAGCCACGGGACGGCGCGGCGGCGCCGGTGGCGCGGTGCGGAGCGGTCCGGGTCGACCGCCGCCCGTGTCCTCGGCAGCCAGGCCGTCACCGCCCCGGGCTCGGCGGACACCCACCGCAGGAAGATGCCGAGGAGGACCAGGGACAGCGGGAACGCCAGTGACTGCGGGGAGAAGTACGCCTGCCCGATCCAGTTCGTCAGCGTGAACAGGAGGACCGCGACCCCGCGGACCCGGGTGCTGCGGGCCAGCGCCCCCAGGGCCCAGTACGCACAGGCCGCGTTGGCCGCGGTGAAGAAGAGTTCCGCCCAGCGCGCCTGGTCGTACACCGGCACGCGCGTGACCACGTGGACGAGGGCGGCGACGTAGAAGAAGCCGGGGAAGTTCTGGTAGATGTCGAGCCCGAGATCGGGTCGGTGGTGCAGGAGCAGGTAGTCGGCCACCCCGATGTGCTTGTAGGTCCAGGGGAAGCGCGGCGCGTCGTAGACCAGCGAGGTCGTGGCGAACAGCATGACGATCAGCGCCGCGAGCGAGGCGACCCGGTCGACGTACGGCCGGCCCCGTCGGCTGCTGAAGCTGGTGACGACCGCGGTCAGCACCAGCGCGTAGGCCACATACCAGAGGATCGGCAGCCCCGGCAGCAGACCCCAGCCGTCGATCCGGCCGACGTCCACCTGCGGGAGCGAGACGGCCCACAGCACCAGGGCGATCCCGACCAGGACGAGGGTCCCCCCGACCGGGGTCAGGGACCACCGCCGCCGGCCGGTCGGTCCGTCGGCCCGGACCGCGGGCGGGTCCGGCGGACCGGTGGCCAGCGCCGACCGGGCGGCGTCAGTCGGTGTCATCCCGTCATGATCGCCCACATCCCCGCGCCCGGGGTGCGGCCGGGGTGCACCCGGGGATGGTGCACCGGGGACGGGGCGCGGGCACCGGGCCTCAGGAGAGCAGCTCGGCGTCGATGCGGTCCAGCAGCTCCGAGCTGCGGTCGGTCGAGAACTTCCGGGCGAACAGCTTCCGCCGCGGGGGGCGCCCGACCAGGTGCCCCGCGGCCGCGATCGCGGGGTCGGTCGGCGGCGACGACTGGACGTGGACGAGGTCGCCGTGGTCCGCGACCGTCAGCCACTCCGGGTGCTCGGCGTCGTCCTCCCAGTGCAGGTACCACGGGTAGTCGTGGCACGGCGCGATCGCGTCGGCGCCCAGCAGGGACGGGCTGGCCAGCACGGACGCGACGAAGGTCTCGTCCGGTACGAGGGTCGTGCGCCAGAAGCGGACGAGGTCGGGTCGGTCCGCGACGACGCCCAGCAGGCGCTCGACGTGGTGGCGCGCGTACACCTTCCACTGCGAGGCGGCCCGGAGCTCGACCCCCGGCGGGGTCGACCGCCGCCACGGCGGGCGGACCGGTATGCCGTGCAGGTAGACGATCTGGTCGTCGCGGGTGAGGAAGCGGTGTCGCAGCCGCCACAGCCCGCCGTCGGGATGGCGGGGGGTGTCCCAGTCCGGCATGGGGAGTGGCTGGTTCCACAGCCACGAGCGGCCCTCCCAGCGGGCGAGCTCGCGGTGCATGGCCGCGGGCGGCAGCAGCGGGTAGTCCGCGCCGGACAGCACCGCGATGTGGGCCGCGCTGCTCCCGTCGAGGGCGGCGCGCAGCCCGGCCAGCTCCGCGGCCACCAGCGACCAGCTCGCGAGGCTCGTCGAGCGGCGCGGGACGGCGGTCACCGGCCGGGGGGCACCGGCCACCATGCGGGCGTACACGGCGGCCGGGGTCTTGGCGTCACAGTGCACGAAGACCGGCGCGTCGCCGAGAGCCAGCACCAGCCGGTGGAAGTGCGCCGGATCGGCGTGGGCGAGCACCACGACCGCCAGCGGGACGGGGGTGGCCCCGGTGCCGGGCAGCAGGCCCGGGCTCACGCTCACGAGCCTGGCCGCCGGAGCACGACGACGAACCAGCCGACGGCCGCGGCGGCCAGCACCGAGCGGACCACCAGCAGGGGAAGGGTGATCGGCACGGCGGCGGCGGCGAGCGCGACGGCGCCCGCCCCCCAGAGCGCGACGAACGTACGCCGGTCGACCGGGCGCAGCACCACGACCGCCCGCGCGTAGCGCTCCAGGATGAGCTGCAGCACGACGAAGGACGCGAAGGTCGACGCGGCGGACGCCACGAGGTGGAAACGGGGCACGAGGAGCAGGTTGAGGGTGATGTTGAGGACGGCGGCCACGACGGTCGCCCCGGCGATCACCCGGGTCCGGCCGGCGAGCAGGAGGGTGCGGATCGAGGCGATTCCGGCGGTGTAGGGGATCACCGTCACGATGACGACACTCGTGACCACCAGGAGCTTCTCGGGGTGGTAGCTCGCCGGTGCCCACACGCGCAGCGCCACCGGCGCGCCGATCGACAGCCCGACGACGACCGGGACCAGCAGCCGGTACAGGAAGTCCCGACTGGCGGCGAGCACCTCGCCCCGGGTGTCGCGGTCGGCCAGGGCGAAGAAGCGCGGCATCCACGCGGAGTCCAGCAGGGACAGCAGGAGCATCGGCAGCGCGCCCACGTTGTAGGCGATCTGGTACCGCGCGACCTCGGCCTGACCGAGGTCGTGGCCGATGACGAGCCGGTCGGCCGAGGCGAGGATCAGGGATCCGAGCACGGCGGGCACGAGCGGGATCGCGTAGGCCAGTGCCTCCCGGATCAGCCCGGCGTCCCGGGTCCCGAGGCGGTGCGGGACGACGAGGGCGAGTGCGACGACCGTGGCCACCACCTGGGCCAGGAGCTGTCCGAGGATGAAGTTCTCCGCCGACGGTGCGACGAACCCGACGAGCACCAGGCTGAGGACCTCGGCCACCAGGGACTGGAAGAGGTTCACGACCACGAACGGGAGCAGGCGGTCCTGGCTCCGCAGCAGGGCCAGGGCGGAGTTGGTGACGGCCGAGACGCCCGCCCACACGACGGCCAGCCGGATCGCCCCGGAATAGGAGGGCAACCCGATCAGCGGGCTCCACAGCGGCCCGGTCAGGTCGACCACCACCGTCGCGACGGCGGCCACGGCGATGGCGGCGGAGAGGATCTTCCGGGCCTCCACCGCACCGCCGGTGCGGGCGTGGTGGCGCTGGATCGCCGTCTGCAGGCCGAGTCCCGCCACGACGAACAGGGTCTGCATGACCGCGTTCGAGAGTGCCGTCCGACCGAACTCGACCGGCCCCATGAGGCGGGTGACCACCGGCGTGACCACCGCTGCCGCGATGATCTGGACCGCCCACGACACCACGTAGAGCGAGTCGCGGCCGAAGAGGCCGGCGACCTCCCGGTCGACCGTCGCCTGCTGGTCCGACGTCGCGGTCACTCCGGCCACGCCCGGCGCGGGTGTCCCACCCACGCTGACATGGGCTGATCGTAGACAATCCCGCCGTTCAGGGGGCGGTCACCGACCGCCGCCCGGCGCCGTCCGCCAGACCCGGACCCAGTCGACGTCCATGGCGTGCCCGGAGCGCGGGGAGTGCGCCGTCTTGACCGCCAGGCTGAAGATGATCTCGACCGGGTCGTCGCGGGTGGTCAGGCCGGTGACGGCGGCCGCCGGGTACGCCACCCCGTCCAGGTACGGCGTCTGCGAGGTCGCGGTGGTCAGGAGCCCGTAGGTGTGGAAGTCGCCGGGGTAGACGTGGCCGGGCTCACCGTAGGACCGGAGGTAGGTCTGTCGGTCGACCTGCTTCGAACCCGCCGACGTGTAGTGGTAGTTGTAGCTCGGGCGGACGTCGGTGTCGGTGCTCACGAACTCGAAGATGTCGAACTCCGACAGGTATCCGTCCGCCGACGCCATCCAGAACGCCGGCCACAGACCGGTCGCGGAGTCCACCCGGATGCGCGCCTCCACGTAGGTGCCGACCGGGGTGAACCGCAGGCCCCCGCTGCTCGTGACGCAGCCGGATCGGTAGGCGTAGTCGACCCCGTCGAGGTGGTGGTCGCCGCGGTCCGCGGTGAGCGTGAGCAGCGACGCGCCGACCGACACCTGGGACGCGGCGAAGTACTCCGCCTCCCCGCGCGGGTTGAAGGCCGGGTCACCCTGACTGCCCGTGCCGTAGCGCCCGTCCCACCACCGGGACCGGTCGAGCGTGCCGCCGACGAAGTCGTCGGCGGCCAGCAGGGTGAAGGCGCCGGCCGGGCCGGCCGGCCGGCCGGTGGCGAAGCTCGCGGGGTCGGCGCCGCCGGGGC
>CAXSIB010000193.1:0-6433 GCA_964237095.1 uncultured Actinomycetales bacterium | reverse complement strand
CGGCGGCCGCCGGACGGCAGTCCCCACAGACCATCCCGCCGCCGGCGACGGCGAACCAGCGGTGCGGGCCGGGCTCCCCGCACAGCGCGCACTCGTCGAAGCTCGGGGCGTACCCGGCCACCGACAGTGCCCGCAGGAGGTAGGAGTCGAGCACCAGACGCGCCTCGCGGTCCCCCGCGGCCAGCGCCCGCAGCGCCCCGACGAGCAGGCTGTACTGAGCCGGCGCCGGCTCGCCCTCCTCGGCGGTGAGCCGCTCGGCGGTCTCCAGCATCGCCGAGCCGGCGGTGTACCGGTCGTAGTCCAAGGCGATCCCGTCGCGGAACAGGGAGATCGTCTGCACCTGGGTGAGCACCTCCAGCGACCGGCCGTTGGCGAGCTGGATCTCCACGTGGGCGAAGGGTTCGACCCGTGCGCCGATCCGGGACGAGGTCTTGCGGACGCCCTTCGCCACCGCCCGCAGCCGCCCGTGGGTGCGGGTGAGCACGGTGATGATGCGGTCGGCCTCGCCGAGGCGCTGGTTGCGCAGCACGACGGCCTCGTCCCGGTAGAGCGGCACGGCGGCGGGTCCCGGTCCTCAGGCCCGATGGGCCCGGTTGGCCGCGGAGACGACCGCCTTGAGCGACGCGGTCACGATGTTCGCGTCGATGCCCACACCCCACAGGGTGCGCCCCTCGATCGCGCACTCGACGAACGCGGCCGCGCGCGCGTCCTGGCCGGCGGCGAGGGCGTGCTCGACGTAGTCCGCGATCCGGGCGCGGATCCCCAACCCCGCCAGGGCGGCGACGAAGGCCTCGAGCGGGCCGTTGCCGACGCCGTCGAGGGACCGGACCACGCCGTCCACGACGAGGTCGACGGAGATGCCGTCGCCCGCCGCGGCCCCGCCGGCGGGCGAGCCCTCACCGAGGGTGCCCTCCCCCGCGGCATCCACGCCGGTGGTCCACGTCCGGTGTCCGCGGAGGGCGAGGCGACCCCACGGGGCGGCCGGGTTCGGCAGGTACTCGTCGGTGAACACCTCCCACATGCGCGCGGGGGTGACCTCGCCGCCCTCGGCCTCGGTGTGGCGCTGCACGACCTGGGAGAACTCGATCTGCAGCCGGCGCGGCAGGTCCAGGAAGTGCTCGCTCTTCATGACGTAGGCGACCCCGCCCTTGCCGGACTGGGAGTTGACCCGGATCACGGCCTCGTAGGAGCGCCCGAGGTCCTTGGGGTCGACCGGCAGGTAGGGCACCTCGAAGCGGTGCCGGGCCACCGGCTCGCCGGCCGCCGCGGCCTCCCGGTCGAGGGCGGCGAGGCCCTTGTTGATGGCGTCCTGGTGGGAGCCGGAGAACGCGGTGAACACCAGGTCCCCGCCGTAGGGATGGCGCTCGTTGACCGGGAGGTTGGTGCAGTACTCGACGGTCCGGCGGATCGCGTCGATGTCGTGGAAGTCGATCTGCGGGTCGACGCCCTGGCTGACCAGGTTCATCCCGAGGGTGACCAGGCACACGTTGCCGGTGCGTTCGCCGTTGCCGAACAGGCACCCCTCGACCCGCTGGGCGCCGGCGAGGACGGCCAGCTCGGTCGCGGCGACCCCGGTCCCGCGGTCGTTGTGGGGGTGCACCGAGAGGATCACCGAGTCCCGCCTGGGCAGGTGGCGGTCCATCCACTCGATGACGTCGGCGTAGACGTCGGGCGTCGCCATCTCGACCGTGCTGGGCAGGTTGAGGATCAGCGGCCGGTCCGGGGTCGGGTCGATGACGTCGATGACCTTCGAGCAGACCTCGAGGGCGTAGTCCGGCTCGGTGCCGGTGAAGGACTCCGGTGAGTACTCGTAGAAGATCTCGGTGTCCCCGGCGAGGGTGTCGGCGTACTTCTGGCACAGCCGCGCGCCGGTGAGCGCGATGTCGGTGACCCCGTCGCGGTCGAGGCCGAACACGACGCGCCGCTGCAGCGCCGACGTCGAGTTGTAGAAGTGGACGATCGCACTCCGGGCCCCCTGCAGCGCCTGGAAGGTCCGCTCGAGCAGGTGGTCGCGGCACTGGGTGAGGACCTGGATGACGACGTCGTCGGGGATCCGGTCGCCCTCGATGAGCCGCCGGACGAAGTCGAAGTCGGTCTGGCTCGCGGCCGGGAACCCGACCTCGATCTGCTTGTAGCCCAGGGACACGAGCAGGTCGAACATGCGCAGCTTGCGGTCGGGGTCCATCGGGTCGATCAGCGCCTGGTTGCCGTCGCGGAGGTCGACGGCGCACCACTGCGGCGCGGCGGTGATCTTCTTGCCCGGCCAGGTGCGGTCCGGGAGGTCGACCCGGGCGATGTCGCCGTAGGGGCCGTAGCGGTACACGGGCATGCCGGACGTCTGCTGCCGCGGGGGGAAGACGACGGGCGTGGCGCTGTGCCCGCCGACGGTCGGGGTGATGAGGGAGCTGCTCACGGGACGTTCCTCGCTGATCCGGTCTGAGGGGACGATCGACCGGGCGGCGGTCCTACACCCCGCGGCAGGGAAGCCCGGTCCGATGGACCCCGCCGCGGCAGCTGAGCAGCAGTCCGCGGAGGAGCGGCAGTCGGGCCGGGCGCATGCGACCAGGCTAACGCGGGACCGGGCCGTCGGCCGCCCGGTCGAGGATGGGCGGGTGACGACGACACCGACCCCGCCCCCGGCCACCGTGGGCATCGTGGGCCCGGGCGCGATGGGCGCCGGGCTCGCCTCCTGCCTGCGCGCCGCCGGCCACCGGGTCGTGGCGACGACGGCGGGCCGGTCGCCGACCACCGCCGGGTTCGCGGAGGGAGCCGGGATCGAGCTGCTCCCCGACCTCCCGGCGGTGGTCGCGGCCGCCGACGTCGTGCTCGTCGTGGTCCCGCCCGGCGCCGCCCGCGACGCCGTCCGCGCGGTGTGCGCGGCGGCCGCCACGCTGCCGGCCGAGCGGCGGCCGCTGGTCGCGGACCTCGACGCGGTCTCCCCCGCGACGGTCGCGGAGCTGGTGGCGATCGCCGCGGCCGCGGGCAGCGACTTCGTGGACGGCTCGATCTCCGGGGGACCGCCCCGGCCCGGCGAGGCGGGCGCCGGGGCGGCGGCGGGCACCCACGCGGCGACGCTCTTCTACCTCTCCGGCGCCCGGGCCGGCGAGGTCGCCGCCCTGGCCGCGCCGGGCCTGGAGTGGGTGGTCGTCGCCGACCGGCCGGGTGCCGCGAGCGCGGTGAAGATGTGCACCGGCAGCGTCTACAAGGGTCTCGCCGGACTCCTCGCGCACGCGCTGCTCACCGCCGAGGCAAACGGTGTCCTCGCCGAGGTCAACGCCGACCTCTCGCGCCGCTTCGGGACCGACCTCGGCTCCCAGGCGGCGAGCGCGGCGACCAAGGCGTGGCGGTTCGTCGACGAGATGACCGAGATCGCCGCCACCCAGGCCGCGGCCGGCCTCACCCCGGACCTCTTCACCGCCTTCGCCACCGTCTACACCGACCTCGCCACCTCCCCGTGGGGCGGCCGCCGTCCCGAGGACGTCCCGCCCGGCACCGCCCCCGCCGCCGTCGTGGCCGAGCTGCGACCGGCGGCCGCTCCCGACCCCGCGGGCGACAGGTCCTGAGGAGACCGACAGACCGTACGGCGATCGGAGATCCGGTCCCGCCGACGCGGGGGCCTGCTCTCCTGAGTCCATGACCGAACGCACGACGGTGACGATCACCGACACCGACCTCGCCGACGACGAGGTCCAGCACGAGGTGTACGCGCTGGTGGTCACGGCGTTCGCGGTGGACCCGGTCCCGCCGTCACTGCCGGGCGAGGCCCAGATCCTGGCGCTGATCCGGTCGAACGATCCCGCCCGCACGTCGGTCCGGGTGCTGACCGCCCGGGTCGGGGACCGGCTGGCCGGGGCCGTGATCGTGGTCTCGCCGCACCAGGACAACCGGCACACGGCCTTCGTCGGGCAGCTGGTGGTCGAGCCGACCCTGCGCCGCCATGGCGTCGGCCGGGTGCTGCTCGCCGCCGCGGCCGCCGGGATCCGCGAGGACGGTCGCAGTGTCCTGCTGGGGCAGGTCCGGCGGCGCGATCCGCAGACGCCCAGCCCCGGTTGGTGGTTCGCCGAGGCCGTGGGCGCCACCGTCACCGGCCGCTCGCTGGAGCAGGTCCTCGACGTGGCGGCCGCGGCGGCGGCGGCGCCGACGGACCCGGCGGGAGACGACCCGCCGGCCCCGGCCCCGGCGGACGCCTACGAGCTCCTCGACTGGACCGACACCGCACCCGACGACGTCGTCGAGGCCTGGGCGCGCCTGCGGGGGCGGATGTCCACCGACAGCCCGGCCGACGACCGTCCCGACGAGCCCGAGGTCTGGGACACCGACCGCGTCCGCGACTCCGAGCGGCGCTTCGCCGCGCAGGGCCGCACCTGCCTGGTCGCGGCCGCCTGCCACCGCCCGAGCGGCGATCTCGTCGGCTACACGATGGTCAGCGTCTCCCCGGCCGACCCCGGGACCGCCTACCAGGAGGACACCCTCGTCGCGGCCGGCCACCGCGGCCACGGTCTCGGGCTGCGGCTGAAGCGGCGGACCCTCGCCCGCCTGGCGTCCACATCACCGGCGACGGCCGAGGTCCTCACGTGGAACTCCTCGACCAACGCTCCGATGCTCGCGGTCAACGCGGCCCTCGGCTACCGGGTCCGCGCCGAGGAGGGCCACGTACGCCTCGAGCTCTGACCGCGGTCGCGGCGGGGCGCCGGCCGAACGGTCAGAAACCGAGCTTGTTGAGCTGCCGCGGGTCGCGCTGCCAGTCCTTGGCCACCTTGACGTGCAGGTCGAGGTAGACCCGGGCGCCGAGCAGCTTCTCGATCCCGGCCCGGGCGGTGATCCCGACGTCGCGCAGGCGCTGGCCCTGGTGGCCGAGCACGATGCCCTTCTGGCTGTCCCGCTCGACGTACACCGTGCACCGGACGTCGTAGAACGGGGACTCCTCGGCGCGGTCGGGCCGCTCGACGATCTCCTCGACGACCACCGCGAGGGAGTGCGGGAGCTCGTCGCGCACCCCCTCGAGCGCGGCCTCGCGGACCAGCTCGGCGATCTGCAGGTCCTCCGACGCGTCGGTGACCTCACCCTCGGGGTAGAGGGCCGGCCCCTCGGGCAGCCGCGCGAGCAGCAGGTCCCCGAGCAGCTCGACCTGCGATCCCTGGACCGCGGAGACGGGCACGATCTCGGCCCACTCCATCTCCAGCTCGGTGCCGAGCGCGGCGACCGTGGCGAGCGCCTCGACGATCCGGTCGGGCTTCACCTTGTCGGTCTTGGTCAGGACCGCCATCCGGGTGACGTCCGGCGGCAGCGCGGCGATCTGGGTGGCGATGAACCGGTCCCCGGGGCCGAGCTTCTCGTCGGCGGGGAAGCACATCGCGACGATGTCGACCTCGGACAGCGTGCCGGCGACGAGGTCGTTGAGGCGCTGGCCGAGCAGGGTCCGCGGTCGGTGCAGGCCGGGGGTGTCGACGAGCACGAGCTGGCCGCCCGGACGGTGCACGATCCCGCGGACGGTGTGCCGGGTGGTCTGGGGCCGGTCGGAGGTGATCGCGACCTTCTCCCCGACGAGGGCGTTGGTCAGCGTGGACTTGCCCGCGTTCGGTCGACCGACGAAGCAGACGAAACCGGAGCGGAGGGGCACCGGTGCAGTATCCCGCGCCGCGGTCACAGCCGGTGCGAGCGGACGGCCTCCTCGTAGACCCCGGCGACCCGCTCGGCGACGTCGTCCGGCGAGGCGGCGGCCGGGACGGGCACGACGGGGGCGACCACGACGGGTCCGAGGGCGGACCGCAGCCGCTCGGCCAGGGCCGTCACGTAGGCCCCGGCGGACCAGCGCGGCGGCTCGAGGGTCAGGTCGGTGCCGCCGGGGAGCACCGCGGCCGCCTTCGGGGAGGCCAGGGTGGCCGCGGAGGTCGCCCGCCAGCCGGCCACCTCCGCCGCCGTGGCCCGCCCGAGGAGGCGGACCTCGACCCCCGCGGCCTCGGCCAGCGCCGCCGCCGCGGCGACGCCCCGCACGTCCGGCCCGACGCCGGCGACCACCAGGGTGAGGCGGCGGCCCGAACGGGCGACGGACTCGGCGGCCCGCAGCGCCGCGACGGCGTCCGTCGACGACCCGGGCGCGGTGACGACGAGCACCGTGGGGACGGGGTCCCGGAGGGCGGCGGCGAGGGTCGCCCCGGTCGCCGTGTGCCCGATGAGGGCGACCTCCACGGCGTAGGTCCGGGGCAGGACGGCCGCGAGATCGCCTGCGACGACGACGTCCTCGACGATGACGTGCACCGGCCGGGTGCCGGGTCGGGCGTCCACCCCCGACCGCCCGGGGGCGGAGCCGCCGTCGGCCGGGACCGTCGCGCGACCGGCGCCACGCACCCGGGTCGCACCCGGGCTGCGGTCGGCGGGACCGCCCGCGGGGTCGATCGGCCGCGAGAGGGTCACGACGACGGGCAGTCCCGGC
>CAXSIB010000192.1:0-6465 GCA_964237095.1 uncultured Actinomycetales bacterium | reverse complement strand
GCAGCCACCGACACCGCCCGGGCCGCCGGTCTGGCGGCCGGCCGGGCCGGTCAGCGACCGGCGCGGGCCGGCTCCCGCGGCCACCGGCGGCGGTCGACGATGCTGTCGAGCAGCTCGTCGTACCCGAGCTCCGCGGCCCCGAGCAGGCTCGAGTCCTCCCCGAGTCCGGGCGGGCACACCGTGACCGCCGCCCGCGCGGCCGGGGTCAGCTGTCGCCCCATGGCCGCGTCGACCTCGCCGCCGCACTGGCGGAGCACCTGCTCGAGCAGTCCGCCCACGATGATCATGCGCGGGTCCAGCACGTTGACGATCGTGGCGAGCCCGCTGCCGAGCCGCCCGGCGACCACCCGGACCGCGTCGCCCGCGGGCCTGCGGCCCGATCGGGAGTCGGCGAGCACCCGGGCGATGCCCTCGCTGCCGGCGCGGTAGCCCCGGCCCGCCAGCCGGCACAGCGCCGCCCCGCCGACCAGTGCCTCGAAGCAGCCGGACCCCCCGCAGCGGCACGGCGGCCCGTCGAGGGAGATCACCATGTGGCCGAGCTCGCCGCTGAACCCGCTGGCACCGGTCAACGCCGTGCCCCCGCTGATGATCCCGCCCCCGACCCCGACGTGTCCGGACAGGTACACGACGTCGTCGACGTCGCGGGCGGCGCCACGCAGGTGCTCGGCCCGGGCACCGAGATCGGCGTCGTTGCCGACGCGGACCCCCAGGCCGGGGTGCCACCGGCGCAGCCGCTCCCCGAGCAGCGCGGCCAGCGGCACGTCGAGCCAGCCGAGGTTCGGGGCCGACCGGACGACGCCGTCGACGAGTCCCACCGTGCCCGCCACCGAGACCCCGACGCCGGCCGGCCGTGAGCCGGCGGGGGCGAGGAGCACGAGCCGGGCGACCGCCCGGTCGACGGCGTCCACCGCCGTCCCGACCTCGACCGCGTCCGGCAGCTCGGTCTCGGTCCGCGCCAGCACCGCGCCGGCGAGGCCGACGAGGGCGACGACGACCCGGCCCACGTCGAGCTCGACCGCGACGGTGAACGGGCCGTCGTCCCGGACGGTCACCAGGTGCGACGGGCGCCCGGCCTTGGCGCCGCCGGTGGGCCGCCGGTCCACGACGAGGCCGAGGTCGGCCAGGGCGGTGACCAGGCCGGCGATCGTCGAGCGGTTCAGCCCCGACCGGGCCGTCAGCTCGGCCCGCGACACCTCGCCGCGCAGGTGCACCTCGTCCATGACGAGGGCGAGGTTGTGCGCCCGGACGTCGACCAGACGCCGGGCGGACGTGGACGGCGAGGACATCGGGGCTCTCCTGGCGGCGGCATCGGTGACGCACTCGGTCGGGACGGGAGAGCCCGTGGGGTCACCTCAGAGGCCGGCCGCCCCGGCGCGGCGGCGGGAGATGGCGTCGACGGTCGCGGCGAGAGCGAGGACGAGCCCGGTCACGATGAACTGCACGGCCGAGCCGTTGCCGCCACTCACGATGTCGGCCATGCCGTTCTGGATGACCGTGACGACCACGGCGCCGATGACCGCGTCGAGGATGCGGCCCTTGCCGCCGAACAGGCTGGTCCCACCGACGACGACCGCGCCCACCGCGAGCAGCAGGGTGTTCCCGCCGCCCTCGGCGGAGTTCACCCCGGTCTGGGAGGCGAGCACGATGCCGGAGACCGCGGCCATGCCGGAGCAGATCACGAACACCGAGGTGCGGATCGCATCGACCTTGATGCCGGCCCGGCGGGAGGCCTCGGTGTTGCCGCCGACCGCGTACACGTGGCGGCCGTAGACGGTGCGCTTGAGGATGAACGCGAGGACCGCGAAGAACGCCAGCAGCAGCAGGATGATCCACGGGACTCCGGTCAGGGCCGCGGCGGCGACCTTCACGATCTTCCCGTTGACCACGGCGAAGCCGCCTGAGGTCTTGTTCAGGGCCCGGTTGATGTTGAGCAGGTACACGAGTACGCCGCCGATGACGAGGACGGCCGCGATCTTGATGGCGGTCAGGGTGGCGGGCTCGGCGATCAGGCCCAGAGCGCGCCGTCCGCGGCCGTCGGCGAGTTTGTAAGCGGCATAGCCGACCACCGCGATGGCCAGCAGGAGCCAGCCGGCCCAGTTCGGCATCTGGGAGTTCTCGAGGGCGTTGAGCGCGGGGCTGTTCAGCGGGATGTTGCCCTGCCCGGTCGCCCCGGTCACGATGAGTAGCACCACGCCCTGTAGGGCCAGAAACAGGGCGAGGGTGATGATGAAGCTCGGGACCCTCAGCTTCGACCGGACTATTCCGATGACGAAGCCGGTGACCACGCCGGTGGCGATCGCCGCGACGACCCCGAAGATCGTCGAGCCGCCCTTGTAGATGATGACCGCCGCGGTGGCTGCGCTCACCCCCGACGCGACGCCGGCCGAGAGGTCGATCTCCCCGAGCAGGAGGACGAACACGAGCCCCATGGCCAGCAGCATGATCGGCGCCGACTGGGTGACCAGGTTGGCGAGGTTGCCGAGGGTGAAGAACGGGTGGTGCGCGACCGAGAAGATGACCACCAGCACCACGAGGGCGAGCACCGCTGGGAGCGAGCCGGCCTCCCCGCCGCGGGCCCGCTGGAAGTAGGTGCGGAGGTAGTCCCCGAGCCCACCCCGGATCGGGGCGGTCGACGCGGCCGCGGCGAGGGTGCCGGCCGAGGCCGCGGTGGCGTACGCCGATGCCGTGTCTTCCTCGGATGGAGTGGCCGGCCTCGGAGCCGCGGTGGCGCCGGTCGTGGGCGGCTGGTCGGGGATGCTCATGCCTCTGCTCCGTTCGCGACGACCGCGTCGGCGCGGGCAAGCCCGATGTCCCCGCTGCGGCCGGTGGTGATCAGCTCGACGAGCTGGGTCTGGGTGGTCTCCCCGCGGTTGACCGTCGCCGCCATCTGCCCGAGGTACAGGCACGAGATGCGGTCGGACACGCGGAGCACGTCGAGCATGTTGTGGGAGACGAGGACGACGGCGAGGCCCTGGTCGGCGAGGCGGCGCACGAGCTCCAGCACCTGCTCGGTCTGGGCGACCCCGAGGGCGGCGGTCGGCTCGTCGAGGATGACGAGCTTGCTGTTCCACAGCACGGACTTCGCGATCGCGACGGTCTGGCGCTGCCCACCGGACAGGCTCGACACCTTCTGCCGCACCGACGCGACGGTCCGGACCCGCAGCGAGGCCAGGGTCTCCTGGGCGGCCAGCTCCATCGAGCCCTCGTCGAGCAGCCCGTGCTTGCGCCGCTCGCGGCCCAGGAACATGTTCTGGACGATGTCGAGGTTGTCGGCGAGCGCGAGGTCCTGGTAGACGATCTCGATGCCCAGCGCCGCGGAGTCCCGCGGGGCGGAGACATGCACGGGCCGGCCGTCGAAGTCGTACTCGCCGGAGTCGATGACGTACGTGCCGCCGATGCACTTGATCAGCGTGGACTTCCCGGCGCCGTTGTCGCCGACGAGGGCGGTCACCTCGCCGCGGTGGGCCTCGAAGTCCACCCCCCGCAGGACGTGCACCGCGCCGAAGCTCTTGTTGATCCCCCGCAGCTGGAGGATCGGGGCGTCTGCCATCTCTGGGTCCTTCGGTCGTCGTCGATCGGGCGGTACGGGTACGAGCAGGACGGTCGCGGAGCAGCGTCACCACGACGCCCGTGGGAGCCGGATCGGCTCCCACGGGCGGCGCGGGACGTTCAGCACGTCCCGGCGCGATGTCACCGGGACACCGGGGGACGCTCCCCGGTCGGGGGACTACTTGACGCCGGCCGCCGTGCACAGGGCCGCGTAGGCACCGGCGCAGACCTGGGCCTTGGGGGCGTACGTGGCTGCGATCGGCAGGTTGATGTTCGCCTTGGTGACCGCGATCGGGGTGGCGAGCATCGCCGGGACGACACGACCGTTGGACGGGTCCTTGATCGTCTGAGTGGTCGTCGGGACCTTGCCCTGGATGAAGTCCGCGGCCGCGGCGATGGCCGGGTCGGCCTCATCGGTGGACGGCTTGTAGATCGTGTAGCACTGGTCGCCCTTGAGGATGTGCTGCAGACCCTGGACGGTGGTGTCCTGACCGGACACCGCGACCTTGCCGTTCAGCTTCTCCTTGGTGAGGTCGGTGATGACCGCGTTGGCCATGCCGTCGTTGGCGACCATGACCGCCTTGATGGCCGGGTGGGCCTGCAGCATCGATGCGAACGTGGTGCCCGCGATCTGGTTGGTCCACAGCGGGATCGACTGGTCGTCGACCTTGGTCCAGCCGGCGGTCTTCGACAGCACCGAGTCGTAGCCCTGCTTGAACAGCGTGGCGTTGTTGTCGGTCGGCGCGCCGTTGACGTCGACGTACTGCACGGCCTTGGCGCCCTTGACCTGCGAGCACTGCGTCAGGGCCTGGCCCTGCAGCTCCCCGACCTTCACGTTGTCGAAGGACACGTAGAGGCTGGCGCTGCCACCGGCGGCGAGGCGGTCGTAGTCGATCGTGATGATGCCCTTGGCCTTGGCCGCGGTCTCGATCTTGTCCGCCGACGCCGCGTCCAGCGGGGTCACGAGCAGCACCTTCACGCCGTCGTTCATCATCGCCTGGGCCTGGGTGATCATGGTCGAGTCGCTGTCCTGCGCGTTCTGGATGTCGCAGGTCAGCTTGTACTTGGCGCAGTCCGCCTTCAGGGCGATCGGGTCGGAGGTGACCCAGCGGTTCGAGGACTGGGTGTCGGGAAGCAGGATCCCGACCTTGCCGATGCTCGCCCCGCCACCAGCGGCGGTCGAGGTCATCGGAGCCGACGACATCGGCGAGCTGGCCATCGGGGCCGCGGAGCTGGCCATCGCGGGCGCTGACGACACGGCCGCAGCGGCGGAGCTGACGACCGAAGCTGAGCTGGGAGAGGTGCTGACGGCGGACGAACCGCTGTTCGAGCTGCCACAGGCGGCCATCGCCAGAGCGCCGGCGATCCCTCCGGTGAGCATGAGTCCACGGGCGCCGTTGCGCATGTTGTTCCTCCACGTTGGGGATGCGTGCCACCGGCACGACCGCCGTATGTTGTCAAGGACAACCTATGAAAGCAACCCGTGTGGACACCGGTCGCCCGACCGTGACGCAACCGATACCGGAAACCGTGACCTGACTGTGACGTGTTCCACGCCGGACGCGCGGATCAGGGCGCCGGCGGGGTCTCACGGCCCCGGATGATCGCTCGCAGCGCCGACCAGCGGCGGCTGTAGTCCGCCTCCGCGCCGCGGGTCGTCGGCCGGTAGTAGCGGCGGTGGGCGACGGCGTCCGGCGCGTACTGCTGAGCCACCACCCCGCGCGGGTCGTCGTGGCTGTAGGCGTAGTCCAGGCCGTGCCCGAGGGTGGTCGAGCCCTGGTAGTGGGCGTCGCGCAGCCCCGTCGGAACGGTGCCGATGAGGCCGTTGCGGACGTCCTTCACCGCGGCGTCGATCGCGGTGATCACGGCGTTCGACTTCGGGGCGAGCGCGAGGGCGATCACGGCCTCGGCCAGCACGATGCGCCCCTCGGGCATCCCGAGCGTGGCCACCGCGGTGCTCGCGGCCACCGCGAGGGGCAGCGCAGTCGGGTCGGCGAGCCCGACGTCCTCCGCGGCGGAGATCATCAGCCGGCGGGCGATGAACCGCGGGTCCTCCCCCGCCTCCAGCATCCGGGCCAGCCAGTGCAGGGCGGCGTCGGCGTCGGAACCGCGGATCGACTTGATGAACGCCGACGCCACGTCGTAGTGCTGGTCCCCGGCGCGGTCGTAGCGGACCGCCGCGCGGTCCACCGCCATCGCGAGGGTCTCGACGTCGACCTCGGCGAGCCCGCGCCCGGTCGCGGTGGCGGCCGCCGCCTCCAGGTAGGTCAGAGCCCGGCGCGCGTCCCCGCCGGCGAGGCGGACGAGGGTGTCCTCGGCCTCCGCCTCGAGCCCGACCGCGGTGTCCAGGGCGGCGTTCACCCCGCGCTCGGGGTCGGTGAGCGCGGTGCGGACCACCGCGCGGACGTCGTCGTCGGTGAGCGGGGTGAGGGTCAGCAGCAGCGACCGCGACAGCAGCGGTGCGATCACCGAGAAGAAGGGGTTCTCGGTGGTCGCCGCGACGAGGGTGACCCACCGGTTCTCCACGCTCGGCAGCAGCGCGTCCTGCTGGGTCTTGGAGAAGCGGTGCACCTCGTCGACGAACAGCACCGTCTCGGTGCCGTACCGGGCCAGCTCGCCGCGGGCGGCCTCGATCGCCGCGCGCACCTCCTTCACCCCCGCGGTCACCGCGGACAGCTCGACGAACCGGCGGTCGGTGGCGGTCGAGACGATGCGCGCGATCGTGGTCTTGCCCGTCCCGGGCGGCCCCCACAGCAGCACGGACATCGCGTGGTCGCCCTCGACGAGGCGCCGCAGCGGGGACCCGGCGCCGAGCAGGTGCTGCTGGCCGGCGAGCTCGTCGAGGGTCCGCGGTCGCAGCCGGACCGCCAGCGGCTCGGCCTGCGCGCGGCGGCCGGGCGTGGACCCGCCGCCCGT
>CAXSIB010000191.1:0-6490 GCA_964237095.1 uncultured Actinomycetales bacterium | reverse complement strand
CGACACCCTCGTGTGGCTGGCCGCCGCCCCGCCGGACCGGTGGCGCTCCGGCGGGTACCACCGCGACCGTCGGGAGCACCGGGTCCCGGCCGCGGCCCGCGACGACCGGCTGGCCCGTGAGCTGTGGGTGCGGTCCGCCGAGCTGGTCGGGCTGGACCCGGCGCCCGCAGCCCGCTGAACGCCGGCCCGGTCCCGCCCGCGCCGCGGTCGACCCGGAGCCTCAGACCCGAGCGTCAGGTGAGGCGGTCGGCCAGCTCGGTCAGGACGGGGGAGCAGCCGCCGTCGAGCTTCAGCGTGGCGAGGTCGTCCCCGCGGGTCGTCCCGCGGTTGACGATCACGACCGGGGTGCCGCCCCGGGCCGCGTGCCGGACGAAGCGCAGCCCCGACATCACGGTCAGGGAGGAGCCGGCGACCAGCAGCGCGCCGGCGGCGTCGACGACCGCGAAGGCGGCGGCGACCCGGGCCTTGGGGACGTTCTCCCCGAAGTAGACGATGTCCGGCTTGAGCAGGCCGCCGCAGCGCAGGCAGTCCGCGACCCGGAAGCCCTCGGTGGTCGCGAGCACCGCGTCGGCGTCGGGGGCGATCTCCGCGTCGGCGACCTGGGCCGTGCCGGCGAAGCCCGGGTTGAGCGCGTCCAGGCGCGGCGCGAGCTCGGCGCGGGTGGTGCGGTCCCCGCAGGACAGGCAGACGACGTCGGCGTAGGTGCCGTGCAGGTCGATGACGTGCCGGCTGCCGGCACGGGTGTGGAGGCGGTCGACGTTCTGGGTGATGAGCCCGGTGAGGAGGCCCTCGTCCTCCAGGCGGGCGAGGGCGAGGTGGCCGGCGTTCGGCTCGGTGTCACGGACGTGGCCCCAGCCGACGTGGTTGCGCGCCCAGTAGTGGCGCCGGAAGACCGGATCGGCGACGAACTGCTGGTAGGTCATGGGGTTGCGCGGCGGGGAGTCGGGGCCGCGGTAGTCCGGGATGCCCGAGTCCGTCGACATCCCGGCCCCGGTGAGCACGGCGATCCTGCGGCCCGCCAGCAGCTCGACCGCGTCGTCGACGCTGCCCGCACGGACGCCGGGCGAGTCGTCGCGAGCCGCGGGCGGGCCGGCCAACGGGCGACTCAGCACCCGGGCCGCGCCGGCGGCGGGGGACACGGCGGGCATGAGCCGAGATTAGGTCGCCGCCGTCGGCCGGGGCGGGCCGAGGGGGTTGACTGGGCCCATGCCCCTCGACGGTGAGTACGAGCCCAGCCCCGCGCAATGGGTCCGCGACCAGGTCGCGGAGTACGAGGGGTCCGGCGGGACCGAGGCCCTGACCCTCCGGGACACCGGCCGGCCGGTGATCATCCTGACCACGGTCGGTGCGAAGTCCGGCCGGATCCGCAAGACCCCGCTGATGCGGGTCGAGCACGACGGCGCCTACGCCGCGGTGGCGTCGCAGGGCGGGGCCCCGAAGCACCCCGTCTGGTACTTCAACGTGCAGGCCGACCCCCGCGTCGAGCTCCAGGACGGCCCCGTCCGCCAGGACATGACCGCCCGGGAGGTGACCGGGACGGAGAAGGACCGGTGGTGGGCGTGGGCGGTCGAGGCCTACCCGGACTACGCGGACTACCAGGAGAAGACCGACCGCGAGATCCCGGTCTTCGTCCTCGAGCCCGGCTGGCCCGCCGGCTCCTGACGCTCGACCGAGTCGGCGGGAGGCCAAGTGGCGTGGACACCCGCTCAGCGGGTGTCCACGCACTCCTGCGGCGGCCACTCCCCGGCCGGCCGTCAGCGGCTCGATCAGGCGGGTCCGACGGCGGCGAGCTCACCGGGGATGCCGGTCCCGGCGGCGCCGTCGCGGGGCGCACCGTCCTCGACCGGCGGTCGCGCGCCCGGCTCGAGCACCGCCATCGCGAGGCGGGCCAGGCCGACCAGCCACACCGCGTCCGCCACGATGTACACCCAGCCGCCACCGATGCCGACGAGCTCGTTCAGCGGGCCGGCGGCGACGCACACCGCCGCCCACCACGGCACCACCCGAGCGCGCCCGAGCGCGACGGCGAGCAGCAGCAGGCCGAGGTTCATCGGGTAGGCGTTGGCGAAGACGAGCAGGAACGGCGGGTAGTGCTCCACGCTGACGGCCAGCTTGACCATCTCGGTGGACGCGGCGCCGGCGCCGGCCATGGCCCCGATGACGAAGTTCCACGTCACCACGTAACCGCCGTAGAGCACCACGCCGATCAGCGCGAGCACGCCACCCACGGCGGTCAGGCGGGCCGCCCGGGGACGGGCCAGGTGGATCATCGCCAGGAAGGCCGGCAGCTGCAGGACGGCGAACAGCATCGCCACGAAGGCGCCGGCGAGCCAGAGCCCGTGGTGGGCGGTGATCGGCGCGAGCATCTGGACCGAACCGACCTTGCTGTCGACCTGGTTCGCGCCGCCCTGCGCGACCCAGGTGAGCCGCTCCTCGAGGATCGACAGCAGGGGCAGGGCGATGAGCGCGGCGGCGTAGAGCCGTCGCTGAGTGGTGGTCATCGGGAATTCCTCTCGGAGCGGTCGGTGAGGTGACCGACGCTATTTCCGGCGCTCGGCGATGACAGCCGACCGATGGCTCGACTCCTGCGGTGAGATGGCGTCGACGTACGGGTGGATCGGCGTCCCCACCGTCTCCGGGTGTGGATCGCCGCGTCATCGGTGGGGGATGGCGGCGCGGGAGGCCGGCGGTACCGTCTGGAGATGACGCGACTCGGCCGGCGATCGCTGCTGATCGACGTCTCGCTCGGGCTCGGCCTCGGGGTGTCCGGCGTGCCGGGCTACTGGCACCAGCCGTGGGTGGTCGTGGCGCAGATGTCCATGGGGGTGGCGATCGCGGTCCGACGGCTACTGCCGTTCACCGCCTCGGTCGTCGTCTCCCTCGCGTTCGTCACCGAGGCGCTGATCGCGGTCCACACCCCGGAGGACCAGGTCGCGCTCGTCGGGATCCCGCTGATCGCGTACACCGTCGCCACCTACCGCCCACGCCCTGTCGCCCTGGCCGCGCTGGTGATCCTGGTGGCTGCGGTGTGCGCGGAGATCCCGATCTCCGGCAGCGGCCAGTACTGGTACAGCACCGGGATCGTGCTCGTGGGCTGGCTCCCGGGGCTCTTCATGGCCGGCCGGCGGCTCGAGATCCACCGGCTCGAGGACACGACCCGCCGGCTGGCCGCCGACCGCGACGAGCAGGCGGTGCGGGCCGTGGCCCGGGAGCGCACCCTGCTCGCGCGGGAGCTGCACGACGTGGTGTCGCACACCGTCGGCGCGATGATGATCCAGGCCGCCGCCGCCGAGCAGGTCTTCGACTCCGCACCGGACAAGGCCCGCGGCGCGCTCGGCGAGGTCCAGCGCACCGGCCGGCAGGCGATCACCGAGCTGCACCAGCTGCTGGGGCTGCTCCGCGACGAGCAGGCAGCACTGCGGACCTCGCCGCCGCCGGGACTGGGCGCCGTCGGCGACCTGGTCGCGGCCGCCCGGGCCGAGGGCGTCAACGAGATCACCTACCGGGTGCTCGGACAGGCCCACCCGATCAGTCCGGCCCTCGACCTGTCCGGCTACCGGATCGTCCAGGAGTGTCTGACGAACGTGCGCAAGCACGCGCCGGGCGCCCGGGTCAGCGTCTGCGTCACGTGGCCGCCGACGGCGCCCGCCGGCTGCCTGGACATCGACGTCACCGACACCGGTCCGGTGTCCGCGGTCGGCCCGTGGGGCACCGTCGGTCCCACGCTCGCCCCTCCCCCGGACCGGGCTCCGGGCGACGTCGGGCACGGCCTGGTCGGGATCCGCGAGCGGGTGGCCCTGTTCGGCGGCGAGGTGTCCGCCGGTCCGGTCCACGGCACCGGCTACCGGACGCACGCCCGGCTGACGGCGGCCGAGGTGGACACGGCCCCGGGACCCCGGCCGGCGGCTCACCCGGAGATGTCACCGGCGACCGCGCCGGCCCCGGTCGCGCGGTGATCCGGATCGTCGTCGCCGACGACGAGGCGCTCGTCCGCGGCGGCCTCCGCCTCATCCTCGAGTCCCAGCCGGACCTCGAGGTCGTCGGTGAGGCCGGCGACGGCGGGGAGGCCCTGCGCCTGGTGCGCGAGACCCGGCCCGACGTCCTGCTGCTCGACATCCAGATGCCCGCCATGGACGGTCTGGCGGCCACCCGGGAGGTCGTCCGGCAGTCCCTCGACGTCGCGGTGCTGGTCCTGACGACGTTCGACCTGGACGAGTACGCCTACGCGGCGCTGCGGGCGGGGGCGAGCGGCTTCCTGCTCAAGACCAGCCCGCCCGCCCGGCTCGCAGAGGCGATCCGGGCGGTGGCCGCCGGGGAGTCACCGCTCGCGCCGTCGGTCACCCGGCGACTGCTCGAGCGGTTCGCGACGATGCCTCCCGACGCGGCGGACGGCCGGGTGCCACCCGCGCTCGCCGCCCTGACCCCGCGGGAGCTCGACGTCCTGCGCCGGGTCGCGCAGGGCCACACCAACCGCGAGGTGGCGCTGGCCACCCACCTGAGCGAGGCGACCGTGAAGACCTACCTGACCCGGATCCTCGCCAAGCTCCACCTGCGGGACCGCGTCCAGGCCGTGATCCTCGGCTACGAGACCGGCCTCGTCACCCCCGGCCGCGGGGCCTGACCCGTCAGCGGGCCCGGCGGCGGGACAGGACGCCGGCGGCGAGGACGGACCCGGCGGTGATGGCGACGCTCCACGCGACCGCGAGCCCGGCGCTCGCACCGGCCGGCTGCCCACCGAGCAGGGACCGGATGGCGTCGATCACCGGGTCGACCGGCTGGTGGCGGGCGAAGCCCTGCAACCACGACGGCATGGTCCGGATCGGGACGAACGCGCTGCCGGGGTACGGCAGGAAGCTGATCAGGAACGTCAGCCCGCTCGCCGCCCCGGGGGAGTGCGCGAGGATCCCGATCGCGGCGGCCAGCCAGGACGGCGCGATCATCAACAGCAGCAGCGGTCCGAACACCGCGAGCCACTGGGCGGGACCGGCCTGCGGCCGGAAGCCGATCGCGACCGCCACCCCGAGCAGGACCACCGTCGACGCCACGTTCCGGACCACGCTGGCCGCGACGTGCCCGGCGACCAGGGCCGGGCCGGGGACGTCCATCGAGCGGAACCGGTCGATCACCCCCGAGCTCAGGTCGTGGGAGACGCTCACGGCGGTGGTCGCCGTCCCGAAGCCCACGCACACGAGCAGCACGCCCGGGACGACGTGGTCGACGTACCCCGTGCCGGTGCGGATCGCGCCACCGAACAGGTAGACGAACAGCAGCATCAGGACGATCGGCAGCACCAGCGCGGTGGACAGGCTCTCGACGTTGCGCCGCGACAGCCGCAGCGAGCGGGCGACCATCGTGCCCAGGTCGCCGGCGTACGCCGCACCGCACCGCCGGCCGGTCGCGGCGGCAGCGCGATCGTCAGCTCAGACACGGGATGCCTCCCTCGCGGAGGCCCCGGCGGGGGTGCCCGCCCGGCCGGTCAGGGCCAGGAAGACGTCGTCGAGGGTCGCGGTGTGCACGGTGGACGACGCGACCCCGCCGCCGCCCGGATCGATGCGGTCGAGCAGCGCCCGGACGTCCCCCGCGCGGCCGTCGGTGGCGATCCCGACGGTGCGGGCCGCGTGGTCGACCTGCACCACGAGGTCGCCCAGCAGGCCGAGCACCGTCCCGACATCGGCGTGTGGGCTGAGGACGACGTCGAGGCGGTGTCCCGCGACGTGCTCCTTGAGCTCCGCGGCGGTGCCCTCGGCGACCACCCGGCCGGCGTCCAGGACCGCGATCCGGTCGCCCAGCACGTCGGCCTCGTCGAGGTACCGGGTGGTGAGCAGGACGGTCACCCCGGTGGCGGCGAGCCCGGTCACGATCTCCCACACCGCCTGCCGGCTGCGTGGGTCGAGCCCGGTGGTCGGCTCGTCGAGGAACAGGACCTCCGGGCGGGTCACGAGGCTGGCCGCGAGATCGAGCCGCCGCCGCATCCCCCCGGAGTACGTCGCGACCCGGCGGCGCCCGGCGTCGACGAGGTCGAGCTGCTCCAGCAGCTCACCCGCCCGCGGCCGGGCCGCCCGCGGGTCGAGGTGCCGCAGTCGCCCCGTCATCGTGAGGTTCTCCGCGCCGGTCTGGGCCTCGTCCAGCGCGGCGTCCTGGCCGGTCAGGCTGATCCGTCGGCGGACGTCGTGGGGCTGCGTGGTGACGTCGAAGCCCGCCACCCGCGCCGTCCCGGAGTCCGGGCGGATGAGCGTGGCCAGGATCCGGACGGTCGTCGTCTTGCCGGCCCCGTTCGGCCCGAGCAGCGCGAAGACGCTGCCGGGACCGACCTCCAGGTCGCACCCACCCCGCCGGACCGCGGCTGGCGCACCGGACTGGCGGGGTGGGCGCGCGCCGAGCGGGCGGCCTACCGGCGCCACCCGTGGACCCTGCGCGTGCCGATCACCGCGGCCCCGCTCGGGCCGAACAACGTGGCCTGGCTGGAGGCTGCGCTGCGCTGCCTGGTCGA